>NZ_CAWNWX010000087.1:17769-25192 GCF_963878195.1 Aeromonas sp. HMWF016 | reverse complement strand
ATCCTGACCGCAGCGGCGCAGGGCGGCGGGATCCTTGATCTTGTGAAAGGAGTGGAGCACAAAAGGCGGCAACCAGTTCATGCCGCACAATTTGGCCGCCTGTTGAAAGGGCAGCAGAAAATCGAGCAGCGGCCGGCCGTTGTACCCCTCGCTGCAGTAGGACTCCGGCGCCCCGCCGGTGGTGATGGCGCTCAGCCACTGCTTGCCCTTGAGTGCGTGCGCTTCGGGGCCGTAGGCGTAACCATACTCCAGCACCAGATCCATCCACTCCTTCATGATGGCCGGGCAGGAGTACCAGTAAAACGGGTGCTGAAAGACGATGATGTCGTGCTCCGACAGCAACGTTTGCTCCCGCTTAACATTGATGAACATGTCGGGATAGTGGTGGTAGAGATCGTGAACCGTGACCCCCTCCAGCCCCTCAATCGCCTGCAAGAGCTGCTTGTTGGCCCGTGAGCCCTGCAAGGCGGGATGGGAAAAAATAACCAGAATGCGTTTCATGACAACATCACCCGAACAAGCGCCAGAGCTGGCGCGATAAAAGAGAAAAGGGGTGTGACAGACACATCGTAAAGATGCACAGGAAAGCGACCTTATCAGGAAGCACCGTGGCCTGCCAACTCGGGGATCAGCTCCCGCAGCGCCGGATTGAGGGTCTGGTGAGCGGGATAACAAAGCCCAATCCGGCGAAACATCCGCGGCCCGCTTACCGGCAGGGTACAGAGCCCCGCCTCATCCTCCACCAGCCCGTCCGGCAGAAAGCTGATGCCAACCCCGGCCAGCACCAGCGCCATCACCAACCCCTTGCTCTCGGCCTTGGCCACCAGATTGAGAGTAAGCCGGTCACAGGCCAGCAGACCTATGGTCTGTTGATGAGCTTCACAAGGTGGGCACTCAATAAAATCATAATGTTGCAGCTCGGCCAGCTCAATTTTCTCGCGGCTGGCCAGGGGATGGTCGACCGGCACGCAGAGCACGTAATCCTCTTCCCACAGCGGCAGAAAGATCTCGTCCTCCCGGCGCAGAGCGTCCAGCGTCAGCCGACAGTCGGCTGGCGTGCCGTAATCGGAGAGGGTGAGATCCAGCTCGGGCAGTACCGACTGTACCCGTTGCAGCAACCCCGCCACCCGACGCCGGCTCAGGTCGGGCATGATGGCGATATTGAGCCTCGCACGCGTCGCTTTTTGGCGAAACAGCTCCGGCAGACGACGCGCCTCCTCCACCAGCTTGACCGCATGGGGGTAGAGATAGTGGGCAGGATCGCGCGCCTCCACCCCCTTCTTGCCGCGAATGAAGAGGCTGTCGCCGAGCGCCTCTTCCAACTGGCGCAGCCCCGCCGAGAGTGAGGGCTGGCTGACGTGGCAGCGTTCGGCCGCCGCCGTGATGTTCTTCTCTTCATAGATGGCGATGAAGAAACGCAGCAGTCGCAGATCCAGCATAAGCCCAACCATAGTTTTTTCAGATGATAACCAGCGGAAAACAATATTTATCACTTATAGATGCAGTGACTATAGTGACCCTGTTCCGCGCTGGCCAGCAGCTTGTTGGCTCAAACCGACTATCGAATCTGAAGGAAAAAATCATGTCCAAAGCTCTCGTCGTTATCACCGGTGCCTCTGCCGGGATCGGTGCCGCCATCGCCCGCGCCTTCTCTGCCGCTGGCCATCCCCTGCTGTTGCTGGCCCGTCGGGTCGAGCCGATGCAGGCACTCGGTCTGCCGAATACCCTCTGCATCGGGGTCGATGTGACCGACACCGCCGCCATGAAGGCCGCCGTCCAGCAGGCGGAAGCCAAATTTGGCCCGGTCGGCTGCATGGTCAACAACGCCGGCGTCATGCTGCTGGGTCAGGCTGACGTGCAGGATCCCGCCGAATGGCAGCAGATGCTCAACATCAACGTCATGGGGGTGCTGAACGGCGTCCACGCGGTACTGGCCGGGATGAAGGAGCGCCGCAGCGGCACCATCATCAACATCAGCTCCATCGCCGGTCGCAAGACCTTCCCGAACCATGCTGCCTACTGCGCCACCAAGTTCGCCGTGCACGCCCTGACCGAGAACATCCGGGAAGAGGTGGCCGATGTCGGCGTGCGGATGGTGACCATTGCCCCGGGTGCGGTCGAGACCGAGCTGCTCAGCCACACCACTGACGAGAGCATCAAGGCCGGTTACCACGACTGGAAAGATCAGATGGGCGGCGTCATTGCGCCGGAAGTGATCGCCGATGCCGTGCTCTACGCCTGGAATCAGCCTGCCAACGTCTGCGTGCGCGAGATCGTGCTGGCGGCGACCCGTCAGCAACCTTAATCCGGGCTGACTGACACCATGGGGAGGGCTTGACCCTCCCCCGGGGCACAGGGTTACCATGTGCCCCTTGTTTTTTTCCGAGTCATTCCATGGTTCTCACCCGTCGCCAACTCGCTCACGCCCGTCGCTGGCTCCCCTTGTGGAGTCTGGTGCTGGTGTTGATGTCGTTTGGCAGCCGGGCCGCAACCGACCTCTGTACCCTGACCACCCACTGCAGCCAGAGCGAGCGTACCCTGGAAAAGGCGATGCCCTGCGGCAGCTTTACCACCGCCCTCTCGATGACGCTGGTAGGCAGCGACAGCCTGACGGTCGCCGTACTGGAACCGGATACCCCCGACTTCGCCTCCCCCTCTCTCTTTATGCCGGACGCCCCGTGCGAGCGGCTCGAACGTCCCCCACGCACCCGGATCTGAAACGCATCCCGTATCGGGCATCTTTTCTTTCAATCTGAGGTGAGTGATGTACAAACCCCTGTTACTGGCCATGCTGGCCAGTACCGTCAGCTTTTCGGCCCTCGCGGCCGAGAAGATGACCGTCTACAAATCCAAATATTGTGGCTGCTGCCAAAGCTGGAACGAGCACATGGAGCAGAATGGCTTCGAACTGGACGTCATCGAAACCGAGCAGCTTGGCGCAGTGAAGCAGCAATACGGTATCGCGCCGGAACTGGCTTCTTGCCATACCGGTATCGTAAATGGCTATGTGATCGAGGGGCATGTACCAGCCGCCGATGTACAAAAGCTGCTCAGGGAAAAACCGGCGATCCGTGGCCTGACCATTCCGGGCATGCCCCAGAGTGCACCGGGCATGGATATTCCGGGCCATCCCTATGAGGTACTGAGTATCAGCAACGAGGGCGCGACCAACCGCTGGTCGAGCTACCCAGGCTGACGAAAACTGGTCATGAGAGGGCACTCCCATATCATGTGAGGCACACCTGAGCGGACTCTTGCCGCTCATGGCCAGAAAGAGGGCCGCTATCGCAAGATAGCGGCTTTTTTTGATTACATTTCCTGCAATAACAAGGGATTGCTTGCAACCACCGGCAACAAGGGGCAGATTTAACGCCAATTCATGGAGCCGATGCTCAGGTCTACCAACCCTTTCCAGCGCCAAGGATGCGACATGTTTACCTTTTCCCGAGGAGTTCTGCTGCTAGCCTTTCTGACAGTTCTCCCCCCCACTTATGCCAATGAAGAGCCCGCCATGCTGACAAGCGAACATCCAATCCAGCCGCCCGTGGCCGCCAAACATCCCCGCACTCTGAAAAAACACGGGGATACCCGCATCGACAACTACTACTGGCTGCGTGACGACGAGCGGCAGAAGCCCGAGGTGTTGGACTATCTCAAGGCCGAGAACGCCTATACCGAGGCAATGCTCAAGCCGACCCAACCCCTGCGCGAACAGCTTTACAAAGAGATGGTCGCCCGCATCCCCCAGCAGGATGAGTCGGTACCCTATGTGAAGAACGGCTACCGCTACCAGACCCGCTATGAGCCGGGCAAGGAGTACGGGATCTATTCGCGCACCAAGCTCGGTGAAGAGCAGGCGAGTCTGCTGCTCGACAGCAACCTGCGGGCTGAAGGGCACGAGTTCTATGCCCTCGGCGCCCTTGAGGTGAGCCGCAACAACCGCTGGCTGGCGGTGGCGGAAGATTTCCTCTCCCGCCGTCAGTACCAGATCCAGTTCCTCGATCTGGAGAGCGGTCAGTGGGCCACCGACAAACTGGAAAATACCTCCGGCAATCTGGTGTGGGCCAACGACAACAAGACCGTCTTCTATGTGCGCAAGCACCCGCAGACCCTGCTGCCCTATCAGGTCTATCGCCATACGCTCGGGACGGATCCGGCCACGGACAAGCTGGTCTATGAAGAGAAAGATGACTCCTTCTACATCAGCCTCTACGCCACCACTTCGGAAGATTTCATCATTATCGCCCTCTCCAGCACCACCACAGGCGAAGCGCGGCTGATCGATGCCAACCAGCCGGAGCACGCCCCACGCCTGTTCCTGCCCCGTCAGGTGGATCACGAATACAGCCTGGATCACTACCGTGGCCGCTTCTATGTGCGCTCCAACAAGGACGGCAAAAACTTCGGCCTCTACGAAACCAAGGAGAGCCCGGTCGATCGCTGGAAGCCGGTGATTGCCCCGAGCCCCGACGTACTGCTGGAGAGCTATGCCCTGTTCAAGGATTGGCTGGTGCTGGAGGAGCGCAGCAAGGGGCTGACCCGCTTGCGTCAGGTCAACTGGCAGAGCGGTGAGCAGAAGGAGATCGCCTTCGACGACCCTGCCTACGTCACCTGGCTCGCCTACAACCCGGAGCCGGATACCAGCGCCCTGCGTTATGGCTACTCCTCCATGACCACCCCTTCCTCTACCTATGAGCTGGACATGGCAACCGGCCAGCGCACCCTGCTCAAACAGCAGCCGGTGGCGGGCTTCAAGGCTGATCAATATGCCAGCGAACGGCTCTGGGTCACCGCCCGCGACGGCGTATCGGTGCCGGTATCGCTGGTCTATCGCAAGGACAAGTTCAAGAAAGGTCTCGCCGATTCGGCCAAGAATCAGCTGCTGGTCTATGGCTACGGCTCCTACGGCGCCAGTATGGATCCCGACTTCAGCAGCTCGCGCCTGAGCCTGCTGGATCGCGGCTTCGTCTACGCCATCGCCCATATCCGCGGTGGCGAGGAGCTGGGCCGTCCCTGGTACGAAGATGGCAAGCTGCTGAAAAAACAGAACACCTTCAATGACTTCATCGATGTTACCAAGGCGCTGGTCGAGCAAGGCTACGGTGCCAGGGATCAGGTCTACGCCATGGGCGGCAGCGCCGGCGGTCTGCTGATGGGCGCCGTCATCAATCAGGCACCCGAACTCTATCGCGGCGTGGTGGCACAGGTGCCCTTCGTCGATGTGGTCACTACCATGCTGGACGAGTCGATCCCCCTCACCACCGGGGAGTATGACGAGTGGGGCAACCCGAACCAGAAGCGCTACTACGACTACATGAAGAGCTACAGTCCCTACGATCAGGTCAAGGCGCAAGCCTACCCCAACCTGCTGGTCACCACCGGCCTGCACGACTCCCAGGTGCAATATTGGGAGCCCGCCAAGTGGGTCGCCAAGCTGCGCGAGCTGAAAACGGATGATAACAAGTTGTTACTGAATACCGACATGGATGCCGGCCACGGTGGCAAGTCGGGCCGCTTCAAAGCCTACGAAGATATCGCGCTGGAGTACGCCTTTATCCTGGATCTGGCCGCCCCGGCAAACTGATCTCATATGACGCTAGCCCTTGCCACACAAGGGCTACAAAAGAAACCTTCCGCAATTCCCCACCCGACTCCCGCACAATTAATCCACGATCAACAAATTAATGATCGGCATCAAACTTTTCGATATTAAACGCTGCTTTTTTGCCCTTTTGTTTGATTGTTGTTGGCGAGATGTGCTTAATCGAAGCCGTTACAACTTTTTCTTTGGCCCCTCAGGGGCCAAATTATCTTCTGCCGGCAGGACGCCGGTTATCTCACCGCAGGATGATGGTGGCTTTTTTGGGAGGGGGTAACAGCCCGACCTTTTCCTCGTACGAGGCCCTATCGGCCAGCCCGGCTCCCGCCGCAGGCTCGCCATAAATTCACTCGTGGAACGGGTGAGATAACTCAATGAAAAGGATGAAAAACATGAAAGGATTATCCCTGGCATGCGCCCTGTCGGCTGCTCTGGTCGGCGTGTCGTTTGGTGGCCCGGTACAGGCGCAGGAGCGCTTCGTGACCATAGGCACCGGCGGCCAGACCGGCGTCTACTACGTGGCGGGCCAGTCGATCTGCCGCTTCCTCAATCGCGGCGCGTCCGATCACCAGATCAAGTGCAATGCCCCGGCCAGCGGCGGCGGTGTAGCCAACGTCAACGGTATCCGCAGCGGCGAGTTCAACTTCGGCATCATGCAATCCGATCACCAGTTCAAGGCGATGAAAGGGCTGCCCCCCTTCCAGGTAGAAGGAACCATGGATGACATGCGCGCCGTCTTCTCCCTGCAGAGCGAGGTGTTCACCATCCTGGCCCGCAAGGACGCCAAGGTCGCCGGCTTCGATGATCTCAAGGGCAAGCGGGTCAATATCGGCAACCCGGGCTCAGGCCAGCGTGACACCATGGAAGAGATCATGGCGGTCAAGGGCTGGAAGAAGGGAGACTTCGGTCTGGTATCGGAGCTGAAACCGGCCGAACAGGCCTCCGCCCTCGGTGACAACAACATCGACGCCATGAGCTACTTCGTCGGCCACCCCAATGGTGCCATTCAGGAAGCCTCCACCACTACCGATGCGGTACTGGTGCCGGTCACCGGCGCCGAGATCGACAAGCTGCTGGCCGAGAAGAGCTACTACACCAAGGCTGAAATTCCGGGTGGCATCTACAAGGGCAGTGACCAGCCGACCCCCTCCATCGGTGGCAAGGCAGTGCTCTCCACCAGCGCCAAGACCGACCCCGAAGTGGTTTATCAGCTGGTGAAGTCGGTGTTCGACAATCTCGATCGCTTCAAGCGCCTGCACCCGGCCTTCGCCGACCTCAAAGAGGCCGACATGATCAAGGTGGGGCTCTCCGCTCCGCTCCATGAAGGGGCCGCCCGCTACTACAAAGAGCGCGGCTGGATCTAAGCGCGGGCCCCCGGGCCGCTGTCACTCTCACCGACACCCGTCTGCCGCGCCCCTGATTGCGGGGGCGGGTGTCGCTCTTGTTGTACTGGTGGGCACAAATTAACCCTATGCAAGACAAACAACTCTCTACCGAGGAGCTGATCGCCCAGGATGTGGGCGCACGGCTCCCTGCTGGCGCCATGGGTGGCATCATCACCCTGCTAGCGCTGGCCTGGTCACTGTTCCAGCTCTGGATCGCCTCGCCGCTCCCATTCATGCTCGGCTTTGGCGTGCTCAATGACACCGAAACCCGCTCCATTCACCTGACCTTTGCCCTGCTGCTGGCATTTCTGGTGTTTCCGGCGTTTCGCACCTCGCCGCGAGATCGGGTGCCCTTTAGCGATATCGCTCTCGCCCTGATCGCGGCCGGCGCGGCCTCCTACCTCTTCGTGATGTATCAGGCACTGGCCCAGCGTCCGGG
>NZ_CAWNWX010000087.1:0-17720 GCF_963878195.1 Aeromonas sp. HMWF016 | reverse complement strand
CCACCGCCGATCTGGTGACGGCCTGTATCGGCATTCCGCTACTGCTGGAAGCGGCGCGTCGTGCGTTGGGGCCGGCACTGGCGGTCATCGCCATCGTCTTTCTCACCTACAGTCTGGCGGGCCCCTGGATGCCGGGGCTGCTGGCCCACCGCGGAGTGAGCTTTACCGCGCTGGCCAACCACCAGTGGATCACCACAGAAGGAGTGTTCGGTATCGCCCTCGGCGTCTCCACCAGCTTCGTCTTCCTGTTCGTGCTGTTCGGCGCCTTGCTGGAGCGGGCCGGTGCAGGCCACTACTTCATCCAGCTCGCCTTCAGTCTGCTTGGTCACCTGCGCGGGGGGCCGGCCAAGGCGGCGGTAGTTGCCTCCGGCCTCACCGGCCTGATCTCCGGCTCCTCCATCGCCAACGTGGTCACCACCGGCACCTTCACCATTCCCATGATGAAGCGGGTGGGGTTCTCGAAAGAGAAGGCGGGCGCGGTTGAAGTGGCTTCTTCGGTCAACGGCCAGATCATGCCACCCGTGATGGGGGCTGCGGCTTTCCTGATGGTCGAATACGTGGGCATCCCCTATGTGGAGATCATCAAGCACGCCTTTCTGCCTGCGGCCATCTCCTATATAGCGCTGCTCTACATCGTCCATCTGGAGGCACTCAAGCTCGGCATGCAACCCATCGGCAACCATCAGCCGAAACCCTGGCTGCACCGTCTGACCGGCTTTGCCTTTGGCGCGGCCCTCATCAGCGGACTGTCGATGGCGGTTTACTATGGCCTTGGCTGGCTCAAACCGGCGCTGGGCGACTATGCCCTGCCCGGTATCGGTCTGCTGCTGGCCAGCGCCTATCTGGGTCTGCTGAAGATCGCCGCCAGCAATGACCCCCTGCCGGCGGAAGATCCGGACAAGCCACTTGAGGAGTTGCCCAACACCCGTACCGTGCTGCTCTCCGGCCTTCACTTCCTGCTGCCGGTGGTGGTGCTGGTGTGGTGCCTGATGGTGGAGCGCCTCTCGCCCGGCCTCTCCGCCTTCTGGGGCACAGTGATGCTGGTGATTATCCTGCTGACCCAGCGACCGCTGCTCAACTGGCTGCGCCGCGACGGCAAGCACGACTACGGCACCTTCAACGACGGCATGGTCGATCTGCGCGAGGGACTGGTTGCCGGCGCCCGCAACATGATCGGCATCGGTATCGCGACCGCTACGGCGGGGATCATAGTCGGTGCCGTCTCCCAGACCGGCGTCGGGCTGGTACTGGCGGATCTGGTGGAGATGCTCTCCATGGGCAATCTGCTGCTGATGCTGCTGCTGACCGCCCTGCTCAGCCTGATCCTCGGCATGGGGCTGCCGACCACCGCCAACTACATAGTGGTCTCCAGCCTGCTGGCGCCAGTGGTGGTGACGCTCGGGCAGCAGAACGGGCTGATCGTGCCGCTCATCGCGGTGCATCTGTTCGTCTTCTACTTCGGCATCATGGCGGATGTGACGCCACCGGTGGGGCTCGCCTCTTTTGCGGCAGCGGCCGTGTCAAAAGGGGATCCCATCCGTACCGGTCTCACCGCCTTCTACTACAGCCTGCGTACCGCAGCGCTGCCGTTCCTCTTCATCTTCAATACCGACCTGCTGCTCATCAACGTGGACTTCGCCCACGGCGTGCTGATCTTCATCGTGGCGACCATTGCCATGCTGATCTTCGCCGCGGCGACTCAGGGTTACTTTCTGGTGAAGAGCCGCTGGTACGAGAGCATCCTGCTGCTGCTGGTCGCCTTTACCCTGTTCCGCCCCGGCTTCTGGATGGATCTGGCCCACGATCCCTATCGCCAGACACCGCCTGCCCAGCTGGCCCAGACCATGGGTGAGGTGGAAGCGGAGAGTCCCCTGCGCGTCCGGGTCATGGGAGAGGATGCGGTCGGCAAGCCGCGCCAGTTCACCCTGCTGGTGCCCGTACCAGAAGGGGCCACGGGTGAAGAACGGCTGGCCAATCTGGGGCTCACCCTCTATGAGCAGGATGGCAAGACGCTGATCGACAGCGTCGCCTTCGGCAGCCCGGCAGCCGCCATGGGGCTGGAGTTCGATCAGGAGATCCTGGCTGTCAAGGCGCCAACCGACCGCTGGCGCAAAGAGCTGATGTGGATCCCGGGCTTCCTGCTGTTTGGCGCCATCGTCTGGTTTCAGCGTCGCCGCGTGGTGGTCAGCGCAAGCTGATGGGTTCCCGCATCTGCATGAGAAATGAGAGAGGGCCGCTCTCTTTTTTACAACACTGATGCCAGCGATAAACCCGCATTCAGCCAGAAAAAAAGTGGGGTGACATATCCATGTCACCCCCTCGCAAATAAGCATGTTCCATATTGGAATCCGGTCGTCGCGGGCGCCTCTCCGAACCTCCCGAAAGTTCGCTACCCATCAGAAGTCAGCGCCAGTTGCAGCGATACAAGTGGCCAGCAACCCGTTACAACCCTCTTCCACACGGCAGCAAGCCGCCGTGTTTGTCCTTGCAACTGAAATATTACGCAGAAAAACAAAATAAAAAACGATTTTATGCCCAATTCATTCACATGCCGGTACAAAAAACAGCCTTATCACCACCATGAATTGGTTATAAAACAGCTAGATAGACTCAATTATAGCTATTCACCCGCAATGTGCATCGGCAAAGACCTACACGCCTTTGCGAGATCTCGCACAAAAAATGGCCAGCTCACAACCAGCGATGCAGTGGTAACCAGTCGCTGATCCTGGCGACCAGACGCCGTGACCACCCTCCCGGTTTGCGTGGTTCGCTCGGCCCTTGCCACTGTTGCAGCCACGCCTGCAACTGCTGGCAGATGGGCGCACACTCCAGCTGCAACATCAGCTCGGTATTGAGAAAAAGCGAGCGGGGATCGAGGTTGAGGCTGCCAAACAGGGCGCGATCCTCTCCCAGCAGGATCAGCTTGGCGTGCAGGCTGTTTTGCCCCTCATCAAACTCGCACAGCCGGATCCCCTGACGCAGCAACCAACCCCTGTGGCGCAGGTAAGCCCCGTGCACCAGCGGCACATCCGTGCTGGCCAGCGAGTTGGTGAGGATCTCGATCACCACTCCCTGCCGACGCAACCGCTGCAAACGGCGCCGAAAACCGCGCGTGAGGATCAGATAGGGAGTCACCATGCGGAGCGTGGAAGGGGCATCCGCCAACTGTCGCCAGAGCTGGCGAGCGGTCACCGGGCGGGAAACCAGCCCTTTGCCGGGACGGTCAAACCAGACCTCGGCCCGACCGACATGCCACACAAGCCCGGGCTCGTAGCCATCAAACAGCGAGGCAGGCAGATCATAAACGGCAGCGACCGCGGGATCCGCCATGGTGAGGAGGAAATCGTTAACCACACGAATTTCGGCGGGCTGCAATCTTCGGCGCAACAGGTGGCGGATAGGGTGGCTCCAGCGGCTCTGCCAGAACTGGGCAAACCCCGCCGTCATCTGCTCGCAAATGGCCCCCTGACAGGCAAGATCGAGATCCACGAAAGGAGCTTCCGGATCCAGCCCGAAATATCGATCACCAATATTGCGGCCACCGATAAGCGCCAGCTTGCCATCCACCAGCAGCAGCTTGTTGTGCATCCGGTGATTGATGCGGCGAAAGGTGAAGAGCCCCTCCAACAGCAGGGCCAACGGCCGCCAGCCCCTTAGCCAGAAGGGGTTGAACAGCCGCACCTCGATACCGGGACAGTGAGCCACCATCTCCAGAAAGCGGTTGTCCCCGGCATAGAGGTCATCCACCAACAGTTGCACCCTGACTCCGCGCCGGGCGGCATGGAGCAGCTCGCTCAGCAGCAGCTTGCCGCTGCTGTCCTCCTCCCAGCTGTAGTACTGCGCCTGGATCTGCTCGCGGGCAGAGCGGATCCAGTGGCAGCGCACCTTGAGCGCCAGGGCCGGGTCGTCGATCAGGGCAAAGGATCCGGGGATCATCTTGTCATCCTGCTGTCATGGCCAGGTGTCATAACGCAGCAAGCCTCTTCGTATATCGACACTTTTCGTATCTCGAAACAGGGAGTTGCTATGGAACTGCACGATACCCCTATGCTGCGCTATCTGGGCCAGCTCCACCAGCCGGATAAAACACCCGGCATCGAGCCGGCCCACTGGTTCTTGCTGCACAGGGATGGTGGCTGGCCGCTAACGACCACGCCGGAGCCTCAGCCGGTCAATAGGCTTATGGCTGAGCCGCTTCGATAGCCGCGGCCTTGCCCTCGATCTGGGGCAGGCTGAAGCGATAGCCAACATAGTACTTGTAGATAGTGCCGACATAGTTGATCGGCCCCTGCCCCACCTCGTTGGCCACCAGCTGATCCACGTTGCCGAACCAGACATTGGGATCCAGCCCCAGCTTGCCCGCCTTGTCCCGCAGGGCCTGAACCCGATTAGGCCCGGCATTGTAGGCGGCGAGCGCAAAGAGGTGGCGGTTGAGCAGATCCAGATTGGGATCGTTGAAGTAGGTATCGAGGATCAGACGCAAGTAGCGGCAGGCCGCCTCAACGTTGCCATCCAGCGTCGTCAGTCTGGCCCCCGTGATATTGACCTCGCGACCGGTACTGGGCAGTAGCTGCATGATGCCGACCGCCCCCTTCTCGGAACGGATAGCAGGGTTGAGGCCGGACTCTTTGTATGCCAGCGCAGCCAGCATCAGCCAGTCCAGCTCATACTGCTTGGCGTACTTCTCCAGCACCTTGCGAATGGTTGCCAGCCGCCCCATGGGGTCCGGTGCCAGTATGTTGCTCATCTGGTCGCTGCGGGCCAGCAGGCGGCGCAGAGTCATGTCGCTATAGAGGCTGTTGCGGCTGGCCCCCGCCAGATAGCGGTTGACCGCTTTGAGCAGGTCCGGGCTGTTCTTGCGCAGCGCCCAGGCACTGGTGCCCTTGCTGCGCAGGGGGATCAGCTTGTGCGCCTTGAGGCCGGAGATCATTCCCCCCAGCCAGATCCGCCCCTTGTAGCTGTCGGTCACCGTGAGCGGAATAATGCCGGCGGCAACCATCTCCAGCAGATCGCCATCCTGCAGATACTCGGGCACCGTCTCGATATAGACAGGAGGCAGCCCCAACTCGCGAAACAACCAGTTGAGCTGGCGCAGACTCTCGCAATAGCTGGAGCTCGCGCGCACCCAGACCCGCCGACCGGAGAGCTGGGTAATGCGGTTGAAGGCGGGCAGCGTGTTCTGGCTGACCACCCACTCCTCGATGGAGGAGATCAGCGGCCGGGAGAAGGTCACCTGTTCGCGCCGGGTGGGAGTCACCGTCATATTGGCCGCCACCAGATCGCCGCGCCCCTCAGCTAGATAATCGAGCAGCTTGTCCTGCCGAACCGGGATATAGACCACCTTGAGCGGCACCTTCTCCTTGGCGAGGTAGGTCTTGTTCAACCAGCGCTCGAACCCTTGCAGCTGATTGACCAGAATGCCGTACTGGGCACCCTTGTCGAGGAAATAGAAACCGCGCTCATAGACCACCAGAGCCCTGAGTTCGCGCTTTTGCAAAATGGTTTCGAGGTCCCCGGGTTGGGGAAGGCGCTGTGGCTTGAGATCGGCCGCCAGCAGAGGGAGAGACCAGAGAGCCAGCAGGCCCCAGATCCAGTGCCGCATCATGATGTTATCGCCTTCTGTTGGCCGACTCGCGCCGGGCAAAACCGTCTGTGGGATAGAGTAACTATAGAACGCAGACCCACAGCAGAAGGGTCAACACGGCAGGACTGGCCTGCCGCGTCATCAGAGGGCTCAGATAGAGCGGGCCCGCATTTCGAAGATCAGTTTTTCGGCGGTGCAGGTAAATTGCAGGCGGGCTTTCAGGATCACGCCGTTGGCGCCCTGGGTCAGTTCACTGCTGCTCTTGGCTTCAGCAGTCACCTGCTTGGCCAGTGCTTCATAGGCAGCCAGCTTGGCACGAGCATCAGCCTCGGCAGCGGCTTCGATCACCAGTTCCATCACATCATCGCCTTCACCGATGATGGTGCCGATCTCGGCAAAACAGCCACAGCTGTCACAGGTTTCGTTCAGTTCAACTTTCTCGTCTACAGACATACTTTTACTCCTACTGCTTATTTCGGATGATTTTCATCGTCACGCATGGCTTTACGAAAATCCCTGATAGCGGTTCCCAGATCCTCACCCGCACTGGCCAGACGCTTACTGCCAAACACCAGCACAACCACCAGCAAGAGGATCAACATGTGCCAGATATGAATTCCACCGAGTCCCATAGGGATGCTCCTCAAAGAGAGATATCTATCAGTTGTATCAAAACAGAGCGCAAGAATTGTTGGGCAAAATCAAGGCGGGTGCAAGTGAGCAAATAAATCACTACAAAAAATAGGGCGACCCGAAGGTCGCCATATTAGTTGTGCTACGTGTCCCCTCAACCGCTACATCCTGTACCAGTGGTTCATCCGAACCTGAGACCATTCGAGGATAAGATCGCCAAGATATGAAAACAAATGGTATAAATTCATCTTAGAGTTGAAGAGGATTCATATCATGCTGCTGGAACAACTGGGTCGTATCGACCTCAATTTGCTGATTATCCTGCAGGTTCTGCTGGAGGAACGCAACGGCAGCAAGGCGGCCAGACGACTGCATTTGAGTCAATCTGCGGTCAGCAAGGCGCTCGGTCGGCTGCGTGAAACCTTCGACGATCCCCTCTTTATCCGCTCCGCTTACGGGCTGGAACCGACCCCCCGCGCACTGGTGCTGCAACAGCAGCTGCAACCCATCCTGCTGTCGCTGGACAACCTGATCCTGCCGCCGGAGTTCGACCCGGCCAACTCGGATCGGGAGTTCGTCATCGCCAGTATGGACAGCGCCTTCACCCTGTTTGCCCCGCTTTACCTGAGCGAGCTGAAGCGGCAGGCACCACGGATCCGCCTGCGCTATGAAGAGTGGACCGAGAACAGTCTGACCGAGATGAGTCAGGGACAGGTGGACATCGCCTTCGCGGTGCGGGAGAACTGCATCAGCTCCGATTACCGGCTCGACACCCTGCCCGGCAGCATCTGCCAGCGAGTGCTGGCAGTCGATGACCTCACCTGTCTGGTGCAGCAACACCACCCCGCCCTGCAGGAGCCGTGCTGGGATCTCGACCACTACCTCAGCTATCCCCATGTCCAGACCTACTGCGAGGGGCGGGATCGCTGGATGCTGGATCACAAGCTGGCGGAGCACGACCTCTACCGGCGTATCGAGGCGAGTGTCCCCTCATTTGAGGCGGCGCTGCGGATGGGTATGCACTCCGATATGATCGTCACCCTCTCCAAGCTCTACGCCCGCCACGCGACCCAGGTCTATCCACTGTTGCAACTGCCGCTGCCCATCGAGCTGGACAGCATCTCGCACCTGCTGATCTGGCATCAGCGTCACAGCGAGGATCCGGGCCACCGCTGGCTGCGGGAGCTGCTGCTGACCCTCATCATGAGCAAACTGGAACCCGCAGCGACCGCATGCGGGTGACGGCACATCCTCTCGGCAGCAAAAAAGAACGGGGCTCTGCGTAGCCCCGTTTCATTCATTTCGGCATGCAAACCGGTCAGCCCTGACCGGTCACCGCCAGATAGTGATGTACCCCGTCCAGCAGCATCTGCACCGAGATCATCACCAGCAGCATCCCCATCAGCCGCTCCACCGCAGTGAGTCCACGCTCACCCAGCAGCTTGTTGAATACCTCGTAGAACATCAGGATCACCGCGCTGGCGGCCCATGCCATGAAGAGCGCCAGCGACCAGTCCACCATGCGGGTGGGCTCCTGATTGGCCAGCAGCATCAAGGAGGCGAGGATCGAGGGGCCGGCGATCATCGGAATCGCCATCGGCACCAGGAAAGGCTCCTCGCCCGCCGCCAGTCCGGTCACTCCCCCTTCACTCGGGAAGATCATCTTGATGGCGATCAGGAACAGGATGATACCGCCAGCAATGCTGACTGCTTCCTGCCGCAGGTTGAGGAAGCCGAGGATCTGCTGACCGACAAAGAGGAAGAGCATCATGATGGCCAGCGAGAAGAGCAGCTCGCGGATCATCACCTTGCGCCGCCGCTTGGGATCGATATGGCGCAGGATGGAGAGGAAGACCGGCAGGTTGCCCAGCGGGTCCATGATCAGAAACAGCATGACTGCGGCAGAAAAAGTATCCATACAACGCCCGGGCTACGCCTTGAATTGGGAAATGGGAGGGGGCGAAATATAGCAAAGGGCGAGAAGTTGAGCGAGCGCCATCATGCGCTCGCCAAGGGGGTTATCCGTGATTGCAGATCTTGTCGGCACGGGTCTGGAAACCCTCGCCCGCTTCGATGAACTTGCCGCGAGCAGCCAGAAAGTCGATCAGCGCTTCGGCATCCATCTCGCTGGCGCTGCAGGTATGAAAACGGGCATCGGCACCGAACCGCTGCGCCATCGCCTGTTTGAGACTGGCACGGGTGAATTGGCCGTCCTGTTCCAGCATCATTTCCATCACTTCGTGACCATGTACCGATTGCGACATCTTCCACCTCAATAATGAACATATTTAATGTCAATTAAAGCGTCTACCGCCCGGAGGGATCTTGATATAGGCCAATAAATAACGGATTACCCTGCTGCGAGAGTGGCCAGCGACGCCGCTTTGTCGATAATGTGGCAACCCACTGCAGGGATCGCTACACTAGCGCCCCATTTTTGGTCACCGCAGACATTTGATAAGGATATTGGCGCCATGCTGTTCCATGGAGAGGCAAGCAAACCCTGGCAGATCTGGACCCGTCGCCCGCTCTGGCTCAAGACCCTGATCGGCATGCTGACCGGGGTCGCCCTTGGCGTCGGCCTCGAGGAGCAGGCTCAGCTGCTCAAACCCATCGGCGTGCTCTTCGTCAACACCATCCAGATGCTGATGGTACCCCTGATCTTCTGCTCGGTTATCGCCGGCCTTACCTCACTGCTTAAGGGCAAGGCGCTCGACCGCATCGGGGTCAAGGCGAGCTGCCTCTACCTCTGCTCCACCGCCATCGCCATCTGCATCGGACTGATGATGGGCTGGCTGCTGGAACCCGGCATGGGTGCCGACATGGGCCCCTACCAACGACCCGGCATGGCCACACCACCGACTCTGGCCAGCGTGCTGAGCCATCTGGTACCGAGCAATCCGGTCGAGGCGATGGTGGACAGCAAGATCCTGCAGGTGATCGTCTTTGCCGTGGCGCTGGCCGTGGCACTCAATGCCTGTGGCCGCCGCGGCCGCCCCGCGATCCTCTTCTTCACCTCGCTGGCGGAGGGGATGTTCAAGCTGACCCAGATGGTGATGGCGCTGGCCCCGTACGGCGTCTGTGCCCTGATGGCCTGGATGACCAGCAAATATGGCATCGAACTGTTGCTGCCCCTGCTCAAGGTGATTGGAGCCGTCTATCTTGGCTGCCTGCTCCATGTGCTCGGGGTCTACAGCACTCTGCTGCTCCTGTTGGCGCGGCTCAACCCAATCCACTACTTCAAGAGCATCGTCGATGCCCAGGCGGTGGCTTTCACCAGCAGCTCCAGCAGCAGTACCCTGCCCATCAGCCTCGCCTGTGCCGAGAAGCGGCTCGGGGTCTCACCCGCCATCACCGCCAAGGTGCTGCCCATCGGCGCTACCATCAACATGGATGGCACCGCCCTTTATCAGGGGGTCACGGCTCTGTTCGTGGCACAGGCATTCGGCGTAGATCTGCATCTGGTGGACTACCTGACCATCATCAGCATCGCCACCCTGGCCAGTATCGGCACCGCAGGTACTCCGGGCACCGGGCTGATGCTGCTGACGCTGACGCTGACGGCAGTCGGACTGCCGCTGGAAGGGGTCGCACTGATTGCGGGGATTGACCGGGTGCTCGACATGGCGCGCACCGCGGTCAACGTCTCGGGGGATATTCTGGTTTCCGTGCTGATTGCCCGCAGCGAAAACGAGCTGGATCTGGCGACCTATCACGATGAACATGCCGGGGAAGATATCGACGTCCCCCTGCGCTAGGGAGGATCAACTGTCGTGGGGATCGTGATGGCAACGCCAGCACACTTCGAAGTTGGCGCCGTTCTCCTCCCCGCACTGACCACACAGCCAGCCGTTACCCTGGCGCTGCTGATAGCGCTCGATCACCCGCCCTGCCTTGCTGCGATCCTCGGCCCGCACCATCAGGGTCACCTGCAGCAGATCCGCCGCCAGCTCGCCAAAAGCCCCTGACAGGCCATCGCCATTGAGGCGTACCAGCACCCCTTCCGCCTCCAGCGCCCCCTTGAGAGCATGAGCCTCCAGAGTGTGAGAGGCGCGATAGAGATTGATCCAGTTATCCATAGCTCCCCCTTACAGCAGCTTGTCGATGCCGAACTCGGCCCCGTTCTCCACCATGAAATCGATGAACGCCCGCAATTTGCGCGGCATAAGTTGTCGCTCCGGAAACAGCAGGTAGATCGACACCTTGGGTTGCTGCCACTCTGGCAGCACCGCAACCAGCTCGCCGCTGGCCAGCTCCTCCTGACAGAGCATGGCCGGGATCGAGGCCAATCCGAGACCCGCCTTCGCCGCCTCCCGGGCACAGGTAATATTATTGACCCGAAAACGGGAGGGAGGGTCAACCAGTACCTCTTTGCCATCCAGCTCGAAGCACCAGTGGGAAGCGAGAAAACCGCTGCTCACCGTCACCCGCTCATGGTTGGCCAGATCCTCCGGCCGCTTGATAACCGGACTACGCGCCAGATAGGCAGGACTGGCGCAGAGCAGCCGTCCGGTGCTCCAGAGGCGCCGCGCGGCCAGATTGGAATCGCTCATATCGCCGATCCGCACCACCGCATCCAGCCCTTCGCTGATGGGGTCAACCACCCGGTTGGTCAGCTCCAGCTCCACCTGCAAACCGGGATAGGCCTGTAGAAACTTGGCGACCAGGCGCCCGACCACCAACTGACCCGTCTCGATGGGCACGGCCATCTTGAGGGTGCCGGTGACTTCCTGCTGGCTGGCACTCAACATCAGCTCCGCTTCCGTCAATGCCTCCACCGCCTTGCTGCAGTGTCGGTAGTACTTCTCCCCCTCCTCGGTCAGGGTGAGCTGGCGGGTGGAGCGATAGAGCAGCCGTACCCCGAGCCGCTGTTCCAGCTCGGCAATCCGCCGGCTGACCATCGCCTTGGTCATCCCCAGCTCCTGGGCTGCGGCAGTAAACGAGCCCTTGTCGACAATTCGTACCAGAATTAACGCAGCATTTAGGTCCATTGTTGCACCTGTGAAACTGTATATCTCGTGAACCAATACTAATCGAAACAGTCGAGCAGTGTTAGCCTGCGCCCCTTACGTTCAGGAATCTCCAAAATGAGTCAACACAAGAAAATCCCTCTCCTGGCCGCCATGATCCTGGCCCTGCTCGCACTCCTCTTCTCCGCCTACTGGTATCTCCACGGCCGCTATTTCGAGAGCACCGACAACGCCTATCTCCAGAGCGAGGTAACCGGGATCAGCTCCAAGCTGCCCGGCTATATCAGCGAAGTGCTGGTGACCGACAACCAACCGGTCAAAGCGGGCCAACTCATCGCCCGTCTCGATGATCGCGAATACAAAACTAAGGTCGCAGAGGCCGAAGCCGATCTGCGCCTCAATCAGGCGACCGCCGAGAATCTGGCCGCTACCCGAATCCAGCAGCTAAGCCTGATCCAGCAGGCCGAAGCCAAGGTTTCCTCCGCCAAGGCCGAGCAACTGCGCGCCAGCCAGCAGGTAACCCGGATCAGCCAGCTCAACCAGCGCCACTACAGCTCGCAAGACAGTCTGGATGAAGTGCGCGCCGGTCTGCAGGTCAATCAGGCACAGGCACAAGAAGCCAAGGCGGCCCTGCAGGCCGCTCGCGAACGGCTGCTGGTGCTCGATGCCGAAGCCAAGCAGAATCAGGCCAAGCTGGCCCTGAGTGAAGCACAACTGGAGCAAGCCAGGCTGGAGCTTGGCTACACCGAACTGCGCGCACCGGCCGATGGCATCATCGGCAAGCGCAGCCTGCGGGAAGGACTCTATGTCCAGTCAGGCATGCAGGTCGCCAGTCTGGTGCCGCTGCAACAGGTGTGGGTCGAGGCCAACTTCAAGGAGACCCAGCTCGCCCATATGCAGCCCGGCCAGAAAGTCGAAGTGGTGCTGGACGCCTATCCGGATCAGCCGGTCGAGGGGGTCATCGACAGTCTGGCGCCAGCCACCGGAGCCAAGTTCGCCCTGCTGCCACCCGAGAACGCCACCGGCAACTTCACCAAGATTGTGCAGCGGGTACCGGTCAAAATCCGTATCCCCGAGCCGGGTCAGCTCGCTGGCAAGCTGCTGCCGGGTCTCTCCAGCGAAGTGACGGTAGATACCCGTACTCCTGATGCCATGACGGCCGCCAACTGATGGAACCCATTCCACGTCGCCACTGGATCGCGGTCATCGGCGGCCTTATCGGCGCCTTCATGGCCATCCTCGACATCCAGATAACCAACGCCTCCCTCAAGGATATTCAGGGGGCGCTCTCCGCCACCCTGAGTGAAAGCTCCTGGATCTCCACCTCCTATCTGGTGGCGGAGATGATCGCCATCCCCCTGAGTGGCTGGCTGAGTCGGGGGCTGAGCGTGCGTCGTTACCTGCTGTGGACCACGGGCGCCTTTATCGTCGCCTCCGTGCTCTGCTCGTTCAGCTGGAACCTCACCAGCATGATCGTCTTCCGGGCGATGCAGGGCTTCACCGGCGGTGCACTCATCCCGATGGCCTTCTCCCTCATCGTCACCCTGCTGCCACTGCAGAAGCGGGCTACCGGCATGGCGCTGTTCGGTCTCTGTGCCACCTTCGCCCCGGCCATCGGCCCGACCCTCGGCGGCTGGCTCACCGAGCAGATGTCGTGGCACTACATCTTCTATCTCAACGTCCCGCCGGGACTGTTGGTGATGGCCATGCTGGCGCACGGGCTGGACAAGAAGGCAGTGGACTGGGAGGTGATCAAGCGGGTCGACCTTATCGGCATCGTTACCATGGCGCTTGGTCTGGGCGTGCTGGAGGTGGTACTGGAGGAGGGCAACCGGGAGGACTGGTTCGGCTCGACCTTCATCGTGCGCCTGACCATCATCTCGGTCGTTGCGCTGGTCTTCTTCGTCATCAGCCAGCTGATCCGCCGCCACCCGCTGGTCAACCTGCGACTGCTGCACAACCCGCGCTTTGCGCTCGCCTGTTTTGCCTACCTGATCCTCGGGATGGCGCTGATGGGTTCCATCTATGTGCTGCCGCTCTACATGACCCAGATCCACAACTACAACGCGCTGGAGATTGGCGAAGTGCTGATGTGGATGGGGCTGCCCCAGTTGCTGGTGCTGCCGCTGGTGCCCAAACTGACCCACAAGGTCGATCCACGCTATCTGGTGAGCTTCGGCTTTCTCATCTTCGCCGTCAGCTGCTTTATGAACGTCAACATGAGTGCCGACTATGCCGGACCGCAGCTTATTCAGGCGCTCATCGTGCGGGCGCTGGGGCAGCCCTTCATCATGGTGCCGCTCTCCTTGGTCGCCACCGCCAGCCTGAGCCACGACGAGATCCCCTCCTCCTCGACTCTGCTCAACGTGCTGCGCAACCTGGGTGGCGCCTTTGGTATCGCCATCATCGCCACCATGCTCGACAACGACACCCGCACCCATATGCTCCAGATCGGCAGTACCCTGCCCGCCAGCAGTATCGAGGGACAAACCTATCTGCTGCAGCTGGCCCAGAGCATGATGGCGCAGGGGTCCGGCCCCGAACTGGCCGAGCAGCAGGCCCACGCCATACTCGCCAACACCATCAACCGGGAAGCAGCCATCATGGCCTACAACCAGGTCTTCTACATCATGGGGATCTTCCTGCTGGTCGCCAGCGGTCTGATGCTGCTACTCAAATCCCCCGCCCCGCGGGCAGCGGATGCCGAGCCAATAGAGGCGTGAAAAGCAGCCAGGAGATAAAACGAAAAACGGGCCAAAGCCCGTTTTTCTTTATCTGTTACCTGCATTCAACTGCATGGTGTCATCCTGCCAGCGAGCCCGCAATCAGGAACTGGGCGGCAAAGTAGCTGCTCATCACCCAGGCTCTGGCATGGGGGAAAGGGCGGCGGAAGCGATCGAGCGCCAACATGCTGTCGGAGAAGAGGAACATCAGGGCACCGGCCAGCGCCGCCGCACTGCCGGCGGTGAGCGAAGCGTGCCAGGCACCGGCAGCCACCCAGGCCATACCGATGATCACCAGCATGTAGCAGAAGACCGGGATCCGCATCTCTCCCAGCTTGCCCCACAGCAGGCCAAACACCAGCGCGGCGATGAGCAGGAGCAGCAAGCCATCCACCAGATTGAGCACCAGCGGCCCCTGGGCAAAGCCGACGATGTAGCAGAGGTGCGCGACAAGAAATGCCGCCAAGCCCTGAATAAAGCGGTCGCTTGGCAACATCAGCAGCACATCGCCCGCCAGCGAGAGGCAGAGGCCGAGCAGGATCCAGGCGTGGGAGCCATCGTGGTCATAGCCCTGATAGCCAAACGCCAACGCGATGATGAGCAGCATGGTCAGCGGCTTGCTGATATAGAACTGGCGGCTGTCTGAACCATAGGCGGCGCGGATATGCCACCAACCGGAAGCGATGATCAAGAAACTCAATAACATGCCCTGCTCCTCACCCGTTGCTCGCTGTCATACGGCAACCGTTTTTATATCAGGGTGCAGGGTAACAAATTCCCCCACCGAGTGGCAGGGGGCGGATCAAAGGGTGAGACTAAGCCTAAAGTCTAATTGCCGTGCCATACCATTCAGGGCATAAGTGACGGGTCTGGAGGATCACCATGGAAGAAGCTATGAAAAACTATCTGCCCGCCATCGACATCATGATGTGCCATCTGGGGATCAGCTTTGAGCAGGCGTGCGAGCAACTGGGGCTCAGCCAGCAGGAGCAGCAGGCTCTGGATCAGTTGCAGCAACAGCAGAGCCAAGCCAACTAGCCCTCCTGTTATTGGATATCACGATGTGCCATCCGGGGATCAGCTTTGAGCAGGCGTGCGAGCAACTGGGGCTCAGCCCGCTGGAACAACAGACCCTGAGCCAGCTGCAAGAGCAGGATCACCCCGAATAAGCCGAGATGCTGGCGCCGAACCGGCGCGCAGGATCTACCAAAGAGAAGACCGCCGATTGGCGGTCTTCTCTTTTCTGCTTGATCAGACAGGGGCTCTGGCAATACCCGCCAGCAAGCGACTCCAGTTGCGTTTGCTGGCGATGAAACCGTCCCGCAGGGATCGGTACTCCAGTTGCAGCTTGAGGCGGTCATAGCGCGCCAGCGCCTTGCGTTTGCGCAGCTCAAGCAGCCGCTTGCGACTGGCATAGTAGTGCTGCAACTGCTGACTCAGCTTGGCGTACTCCTCCTGCAGCAGCGCTTGCCACAGTTCGCGATCATCCTGTTTGACGAGCCTTGCCTGCGCCCGTTTGAGCTGCATCTCCAGCCTGGCCTGCTCGATACGCTCCTCCGGCGATGAGCGCAGATCTCTCGCCAACCCGCACCATGAGGCAAACCGGATCAGCCATTTGGTCGGATCGAACTGCCACCACTGGATACCGTTGCGGTAATCGTTCTCGAACAGATGGTGGAAATTGTGATACCCCTCGCCGAAGGTGAAAAAGGCCAGGATGCCGTTGTCACGGGCGGTATTGCGATCCGTGTAGGGCTGGCTGCCCCAGATATGGGCCAGTGAGTTGATAAAGAAAGTGGTGTGGTGCGTCATCACCATCCGCAAGACGCCCGCCAGCAGCAACATGCCGAGCAGGTCTCCGTGGATCAGGCCAAACAGCAGCGGCAGGCCCAAATTGGTCGCCAGCACCAGCGCCAGATAGTGGCGATGCTGAAACATGACCACAGGGTTGTTCTGCAAATCCCGCACATTGCTGTAATCACCATATTGTTCCCCCTGATACTCCCGCAGCATCCAGCCGATATGGGAGTACCAGAAGCCACGCCCCGCGCTGTAGGGATCCTTGTCGTTGTCATCCACATGACGATGATGGCGGCGATGATCCGCCGACCAGTGCAGCGCCGAGTTCTGCAACGCCAGCGCACCACCGATGGCAAACAGCCACTGCAACGCCGGATGAGCCTTGTAAGCCTTGTGTGACCACAGGCGGTGATAACCCGCCGTGATCGAGAGCCCGCTCAAACAGAACAGCAGCAGGAACGTAGCCCACTGCCAGAGATCGTAACCGTGGCTCATCCCATACCAGGGCACGGCAACCAGTGCCACCAGTCCGGAGAGAGAGAACAACAGGGTATTGGTGAGAATAATCGGGGGTCTAGCCATCTTCTTGCATCCTTTCAGCGAACAGCTGTTAGCCATTTTCCATGGCGACTTCGCCAGGGTCAATGGTAAAAAAGTAGGATACAAACCTGATCCTGAGGCGCCTTCGGGTTATCATTTGTCCTCGTTAAGCTGAAGGTGACTGATTTCGTGGGTATTCGCGCTCAACAAAAAGAAAAAACCCGGCGTACATTGATCGATGCTGCATTCAGCCAACTGTGCGCCAACCGGAGTTTCTCCAATCTCAGCCTGCGGGAAGTGGCTCGTGAAGCGGGCATCGCCCCCACCTCCTTCTATCGCCATTTTCGCGATATGGAAGAGTTGGGCCTGACCCTGGTCGATGAGGGCGGTCTGACTCTGCGTCAGCTGATGCGCCAGGCACGCCAACGCATTGCCGGTGGCGGCAGCGTCATCAGCACCTCGGTGCAGACCTTCATGGAGTTCGTCGAGAACAATCCCAACGTCTTTCGGCTACTGCTGCGAGAGCGCTCCGGCACCTCGGCCGCATTTCGTCAGGCTGTCGCTCGCGAGATCCAGCACTTTATTGCCGAGCTGACCGATTATCTGGAGGCCACCACCCAGGCACCGCGGGAAGATGCCTATATCCAGGCCGAGGCCATGGTTACCATCGTATTCAGCGCCGGAGCCGATGCGCTCGACATGACCAGTGAAGAGTGCCGGGCACTCTCCGATCGCACTATTCGCCAACTGCGGATGATTGCCATGGGCGCCGAGGTACAGAACCAGAAGCGCCGTGAGCCCCATCCATGACCACAGGACGGAGAACGATATGACTGAACAGCTTGTGATCCCCAAAAAACCGCTCGCCATGGCAATGCTGATCGGCATCTGTGGCGATGCGTCTCTGGCGGTGCTGACCAACGCGGTCGTACCCTTCTCCTTCTTTCCGCTGATCGCTCTCTGGCTGGCTGCCTATCAGCTGTTCCAGCACTATCGCCATGAACCCATGGTGGGCAATACCCCCATCTGTACCCTGCTCTGCTTCTTTATCGGCGCCTTCGGCCACTCGGCCCTGCTCAAGGTGCAATACCCGGAACTCGGCAGCAACTTCTTCTCTCTGATCATGATGCTGCTGCTGCTGGCGGTACTCTCCATCAGACTGGGTCTAAGCATCGGCAAGAAAGAGAAACCCTGATTAGTCGACAAAGCGGTCACAATCATTTGATAGATAAAGAAAAGAGGCCTTCCCGACGGGAAGGCCTCTTTGTTTGCGCTACGCAGAATAATCCTGTATGACCATGCCGAGCAACCGCGGCAGGGTGACCCTTGCCAAGCGACTCGGTTTTACCATTGATGTCCAGATGTGGAGGAGGGAGTGGTCAATATGGCTCTTCCCTGTGGGGCTGTAGCCCAGTGACGGGGATGGGTGGAAGCGAGTAATCCAGCAAAAATGGTTGTGAATCACCG
>NZ_CAWNWX010000086.1:0-5322 GCF_963878195.1 Aeromonas sp. HMWF016 | reverse complement strand
GGGGCGGCGGTCGCCAGCCCGCAGAAGAGCAGGGTAGAAAGAATCAGTTTTTTGATCATGGGTGACGTCTCTGTCGATGTTGTGTTCGGCCTTGAACCTGATCCCGTGCGACTCCGTGGCACAAGAGACTGCTGCATCCGGCAACAGGCAAGACAGGATGAATGTCTTGGGTCGGGGGAAAGCCCCATATGGGATGCTATGAATCGAAATTGAGCGAAAAATGTACCAAAAACCAATTGTGTCAGAATACTCAATAGGTTAGAGGCGCTTTTTGCTCACCGCTTCACTCATAAAATCACACGAAAACAACATATCTATCTAACGTGGCCGGTTCAAGCCCAAATTGTGTTCAATACCTTTTGTTACATATGATGGGGTTCGCTTGTGACTTGTTTTGTACTCTGACGTTTTCTGTACCTGCGGTGGTGCGATCCCGACAGGGAAAGCAGGCCACAGAGACAGTAAACAATATGTTTTTATTGTGAAAATAGTCAGTCCCCTCTGGGTCTTGGCAAACGCTTCTCATATACTCAGTTACCTTCTGAAACTGGTTCTTGTATGGCGCTCTCACTGCTGCTGAAACTGGACGTTTTTACCCTGATGCTGATGGCGCTGGGTGGCTACAGTCTTGGCTTTATTACCCTCTCCATCATCTGGTCTACCCACAGGGAGATCCCCGGTATCGGTTACTGGTGGTGGTCTGCACTCTGTGCGCTGGTGGCCCAGACGCTCTTCTCGTTGCAGGCATTTTTCCCCAGCCCATCCGGCATCTGGCTGGCCAACACCCTGATCACGCTCTGCATCGCGCTGATGCCGCTGGCGCTGCAGCGCTTTTTCGGCCAACCCCCGAACTGGCGTGCCGGTGTGCTATTCATGCTGGTCTATCTGGTGATCCTGAGCTGGTGCATCGTGAAGGGGGGGATGGAGTCCCGGGTGATGCTGGCCTGCCTGAGCTACATGGTGCTGGGGGCGGTGATCGTCTATCTGGTCTGGCGTCACGGCTACCCCGACTATTTGCCGGCGGTGATGGTCTTTACCGTGGTCAATATCCTGCTCTACGCCTTCTACCTGATGCGGCTCTGGTTCCTGTGGCAGGACAACGTGCAGATGCTGATGGATAAGAGCGGGGTCAATGTGCTGCCCTTCCTCTCCATGCTGATGGGGAGCTATCTCTCCACCTTCGGGGTGCTGCTGCTCTGTACCCAGTACCGGGCACTGGCGTTGCACCAGCAGGCGAGCCACGACCCTCTCACCGGCCTGCTCAACCGGCGTGGCTTTATGGATCAGCTGAAGCAGCAGAAGTTGGGTGACGGCGGCGCGCTGGCAGTGCTCGATATCGACGATTTCAAGCAGATTAATGACCAGCATGGCCACGAGGTAGGTGATCGGGTGCTGGCCGAGCTCGGCGCCTATCTGGGTAGCCAGCCCGATTTGGTGTGCAGCCGTTTCGGTGGCGAGGAGTTTGTGCTGCTCTTCTCACAGCCCGGTGTGCTGGCGCTGCAGCGCTGTGAGGGA
The DNA here is from genome assembly GCF_963878195.1 of Aeromonas sp. HMWF016. Taxonomy (NCBI): domain Bacteria; kingdom Pseudomonadati; phylum Pseudomonadota; class Gammaproteobacteria; order Aeromonadales; family Aeromonadaceae; genus Aeromonas; species Aeromonas sp. HMWF016. Next base: position 3,807 of record NZ_CAWNWX010000086.1, on the reverse strand, counting down.
TTGCTGGAGGCGGTCGCGAACCGTGACATGGGCGGCCTCTCCATCACGGTCAGCATGGGGCTCTCCCACTGGCACGGGGAGTGGCACTTTGATCCTCTGTTCACTCAGGCCGACCATGCGCTCTATTGTGCCAAGCGGCAGGGTAAGAACCGGGTCTGTCAGGCTGGTCGGGAGGCGTAACTCCCGCTCAGTCCGGTATCACATGGTGTCGGCAGGTTGGGGGCGAGGTGCCTGCGCCTTGAGGAAGGGGAGCAATAGCAGGGCCGAGACGCCCGCCGCCACCGAGATCACCACGAAGAAGCCGTTCCAGTGCCAGATCTCCATCACCTTGGCCAGCGGATAGCCTGACAGCGCCGCCCCCATGTAGGCAAACAGGCCGACAAAGCCGGTAGCCGCTCCCGCCGAGTTTTTGTGGGAGCACTCCGCCGCCGCCATGCCGATCAGCATCTGGGGGCCAAACACGAAAAAGCCGATGGTGAAGAAGCAGGCCGCCTGCATCACATAGCTGAAGAAGGGCATCAGCCAGAGCGATCCCACCGCCAGCAGGATCCCCACCGCAAAGATGAGGTTCATCGGGCCACGGTTGCCGTTGAACAGCTTGTCCGATCCCCAGCCCGCCACCAGGGCGCCGATAAAGCCCCCTACCTCGAACATGGAGATGGCCGAGTTGGCGCTCATCAGATTGAAGCCGCGCTGCTCGGTCATGTAGAGGTTGCCCCAGTCGTTAATGGCGGTGCGCACCACATAGACCAGCACGTAACAGCAGGCCAGCAGCCAGATATAGGGGTTGCCGAGCACATATTTGCGCAGGATCTGGCGATGGGAGAGCCCCGCATCCTGAGTCTGCTGGGCCAGCTCCATCGCATCCTTGCGCCACTCGCCCACCGACGGCAGTCCCATGGCTGCCGGGGTATCCCGCAACCGCCAGCAGAGCAGCAGACCGGCCGCAATGGCGATAAGGCCGGGTACTATCATGCCGTAGCGCCAGCCATGTTGCAGGGCCAGGGTGCTGACGATAAGGGGGATGAGCGCCCCGCCTGCGTTGTGGGCTGTGTTCCATGCCGACCACCAGACGCCCCGCTCACTGCGCGAATACCAGCTGGTGAGCAGCTTGGAGCAGGGGGGCCAACCCCAGCCCTGAAAGAAGGCGTTGGCCACCCAGAGGGCGGCAAACATCCAGAGAGCGGACGAGAGGCCGAACAGGATATTGATGACGCCGGTGGCCATCAGCCCGATCCCCATGAAGTAGCGCGGATTGGCGCGGTCGCTGATGATGCCGGAGAAGAACTTGGAGCAGCCGTAGGTGATGTAGAACAGGGTCCAGAGCATGCCGATGTCTGACTTGTCCAGCATGCCGCTCGCCAGCATGTCCGGCATGGCGAAGTTGAAGCTTTTGCGGGTGAAGTAGAAGACCGCATAGCCCAGATACATGGTGAGCAGCAGATGCAGCCGCCAGTGACGATAGGTGGCGTCGATCTCGGCCTGCTCGCGGATCGGCGGTTGCGCCGGCGCGCTTCTCATAAAGCTCAGCATGGGGCTTCTCCCTGTTGAAGGGCGAGGTTACTCATGGCTCTCCTCCCGTTTGCGGCAGGGGAGGTTGACCGTCAACTGGGTGCCGTGGACACAGGAGAGCTGCAAGGTGCCTCCCAGCGCCTGCACCCGTTCGCGAATACCGAGCAGACCATAGCCCTGCGCCGCGCGGCTTTGCGGCAAGCCGCGACCATCATCCTCCAGCACCAGCTGCAGCTGTTCTTCAGCGTGGCGCGTCCGGATTGTCACCGAGTGGGCGTTGGCATGTTTGACCACGTTGTTGAGCCCCTCCTGACAGACCCGAAACAGGGTAACCCGCTGGGCATCGGAGAGATCGCTGTCCGCCAGCTGCCACTCCAGCCGGGTGACGATGCCGTGGCGCTCCAGCTCCAGCTCTCTGAGCAGTGCCCGTACCGCTTGCTCCAGAGTCATGTCGTCGAGCTGGCGCGGGCGCAGGCGACCGAGCAGACCGCGCACCGCGTCGTAGATGCCAAGGGAGAGGGTATCGATCAGGGCGCTGCTCTGGCCCACACCCGCATTGTCGGGGGCGAGGCGGCGAACAATACCGGCCTGGGTACGAATGGCGGTGATGGTCTGGCCGATGTCGTCGTGCAGCTCGCGCGCCACCTCCTTGCGGATGCTCTCCTCGGTCTCCAGCAGCCGCTCGGTGAGCTGGCGATTGTGAGCGAGCTGGCGGGTCAGCGCCTGATTGAGCTCGCGCTGGCGCTGGATCCCGGCGCCCAGCAGCAGGCCGGTGAGGCTCTGGGCCAGCAGGGAGAGCAGCAGATCGAGCGGGTGATCGTGCCAGGCCTGGCTTGCCAGCAGGGCGATGGTGTTCATCAGGGTGGCGAGCAGCGCCCCCTGCCAGCCGTAGCGCCATGCCATGGCGATGATGGGAATGGCCAGACAAAACGGGGTAAAGCGCACCAGCGAGTTGGGCAGCCCCAGCTGCAACCAGAGGCTCAACACGAACAGCAGCAGATACCAGACCAGATGGCGAAAGCGCCAGTCTACCGGCTGATCCACCAGCGCAGGGCCGAGCGGCACCCAGGTGGCGCGGGTGAGGTAGTGCCAGATCAGCATGCAGGTGGAGGTGAGGGTGAGGCCGCCGGTCAGGCTGAGCAGCAGGGCTGAGAGGCCATCTTCTCCCGCCAGATGCCAGAGCAGGGATTGCAGCAGGGCTGCCGCCGAGACGGTGGCAAGCAGCAACAGCAGTTGCTGCCAGTCATTGCGCACCTGCTGGCGACGGGCAACAAGCAGCGGCAACAGAGTCAGCAGACTGCCTGCGACCAGCCACGGCCAGTGGGGCAACCCCACCTCCTGATTGAGCCAGTAGAGCAGCAGCCCTTCGCACAGCAGCAGCGGCGGCCAGTAGTGGCCGGGACTTTGCAGCAGCAAGCCGAGGCGCAGGCCGAAGGGGAACAGCAGCACCGCCAGCGCCGGGCCACCCGCCAGATGCAGGCTGATGCTCCACAGGCAAAACCAGCCGGCGGCAAAGATGAAGCAGGCCGCCAGCGTGATGGCGACATAGCTGGCAAGACGGTGGATCACCAGCTATCCAGCATGCGGTGGGCCAGCTCGACGTTGTTGCTGACCTTGAGCTTGTCCATCAGGTTGGCACGATGCACATGCACCGTCTTGGGGGAGAGGCCGAGTTGCTCGGCGATGCTCTTCACCTCCAGCCCCTGCGCCAGTAACTGGGCAATCTCCCGTTCCCGATTGGTGAGGGGATCCCGGCTGCTGCTGGCCAGCTTCTGGGCGATGTCGGGGGTGAGGTAGCAGCCGCCGAGCGCGGCGGTGCGCACCGCGGCGATCAGCTCGTCCGGGCTGCAGCGTTTGGAGAGAAATCCCTTGGCACCGGCTTGCAGCGCCTGCTCGATGAGGGCGGGGCTGTCGTGCACCGAGAGCATCACCACCGCCAGACCGGAGGGGAGCTGCTTGAGCAGATCCAGCCCAGACTGGTCGGGCATCGAGATGTCGCAGACGCAGACCCGGGCGCCACTGCCGGGGAGGCCGGCCAGCGCTTCGCTGGCGGAGCCAAATTCGGCGACCACCTGCAGGTCGGGCTCCAGATTGAGCAGTTGGGCAAAACCGGAACGGACGATCTGGTGATCGTCGATGAGGGCAATGTTTATCATGATGTCAGCCTGAAATTCGGTGCGTCATGACCATGACGCGGCCAACAAGATACCTGCCCCCCGAGTCAGGCTCAAGGGGCGGGGGGGAATAGGGGGAAAATCGACCCGATAAGCAGGGGAAGCTTGATCGGGATCAGGC
>NZ_CAWNWX010000085.1:0-91552 GCF_963878195.1 Aeromonas sp. HMWF016 | reverse complement strand
CGCCCACCTCATCAAGAGGCTAGCTCATCAGTTCGGCGTGTTCCGCCGTGCTGGTAGGGGCGCATTATAGGGAGCCGCGCCGCGATGACAAGGGCTTTTTGCAAAAATGCGTTCGTTTGCTGAAAAAGCGAACTGAACGCCCCAAAACACCCCCTTGGCACCTCTTTTACGCCGCTTTTTTGCTCAACTCTTCGCTTTGTGCCCGGATATAGTTGACCCAGCTGTTTGCCTTCTGTTGCCAGTTATCCTGCTGCTGCAGCTCACGGGCCAGTTCCAGCGCTTGGGCATACTGCTCCTTATTAAGGTGTGCCTGCACCAGCAACGCTTTGGCACGATTGCCTTGCTCGCCTTTTACCGACTTGATGGCGGCGAGCTGGGTCATGGCGGCATCTGTCTTGCCCTGTTGCAGCAGCAACTCGGCGGCGCGCATGGCCGCTTTGGGCTGACCGTGCTGGTTGGCGAGCTGTTGCCAGCTATCGACCGCGTGTGACCACTCCCGGGCACCTTCCCACAATTGAGCCAGCAGTTGACGATTTTCAGCACTTTGCTTCATCTGTCCCTTGGCCATGGCCGCTTCCAGCAGACGGGCACCACGATAAGGCAGCCCTTGCCAGGCATAGAGGCGGATCAGCTGATTGCGGGCAGACGCGTCATCCATCAGTTTTTTGTCGATGGCGGTCTGCAGCAATGCCAACGCCTGATCGCCCCGTTTGGCGGAGAGGTTGAGCGACACCGCCTGCTGCCACCATTTGCTCTCTTTGGGTTCGTGGCTGATCAACTCGGCCGCCTGATCGGCCGCCACGCCATAACGTTGCTGAGCGGTGAGGGCGGAGAGACGAATGATGGCAGCCTGCTTCTGCCAACCCTTTTTCAACAACTGTTCGCTCTGGCTGGCGGCGTCACCGTACTGCTTGTTGTGGTAATAGAGGCCGGCCAGACGCAGGCGCAGTGCATCGTCTTGCTTGAGCGCCAGCGCCGCCTTGTAGCTGGCGATGGCACCAGACCAGTTGGATTGCTGGGCCTGAATATCGCCGCGCAGTCGCAACAGCTGGAGCTGTTGCTGCTCGGGCCACTCTTTATAGGCAAGGGCCTGTTCGACGTAACGACTCGCCTGGGCGGTCTGTTGCAGATTGGCCGCCAGCGAGGCTTGCAGCTGCGCCAGCCAGGCACGCTCGGCATCGCTATTTGGCTTGAGGCCGGATGCCTTGCTCTGGGCTTGTTGCCACTGGCCGGACTGATAGAGCTTCATCACGGGTTCAAGCTGACGTGAGAAGTGAGGGCTGACCTCCATCGCCAGACAGGCTTGGCCGACCAGGGCCAGCAGACAGATCCAGATCCGCAACATAGTTATGACTCCAGTTTGAATTTGAGCGTGATGACTTGCACCAGCTTGTCGGTGGCACCCGGTCTCGGCTGATAGCGCCACTTATTGATCGCCTGAATGGCCGCCCGCTCGAACTGACGCTTGGGCTTGGCCTCGACCACTTCCACATCCTGCACGCCACCTTCGGCATTCACGCTAAAGCGCAGGGTGACGAATCCTTCGATCCCTGACTGCTGGGCACGATAGGGGTAAACCGGCTCAATCCGTTGCAACGGCATCAACATGTCACCGGCGCCGATACCCGCACCCTGCTGCTGGCCGTGATAGTTGCCACTCAATACCGGTGCAGTACTGGTCGCCACGCCGGGGGCATACACCTGCACAACGCTGAGACTGGAAACCAGATCCAGACTCGGCTCAACGGCCGCCAAGGGGGCCGCTGCGGGCATCGGCAGCGGTGTCGAGGCCAATGCAGCAGGAGGCTCTGGCAGAGGTTCGGGTTCCTGCGGCACCGGACGCTCGCGTACCTGTACTTCGGTCACCTCGTTCTGCATATTGATGACGATAGATTTTTGCTCACTCGCAACCTTCTCGCCTCGGGGTGGTTCAACCAGCGTGGCCATAAACAGCAGGATGCCCAGACTGAGGGCAATCCCCAACCCCAGGCTCATCAGCTTGTATTTCATTTCGGCGCCACCGCCACGGCGATATTGGCGATACCCGCCGCCTTGGCCTCATCCATCACCCGCACCACCTTGCCGTGGGGCACCCGTTCGTCGGCCTGGATCACCAGACTGGCATCGGGTTGCTCCGCCAGCAGGCGGGCGATGGTGGCCTGTACCCGCTCCACATCGATCTGCTTGCGGTCGAGGAAGATCTGACCCTGAGCCCCGATCGCCAGCATGATGCTGGAGGATTTCTGCGCCTTGGCCTGACTGGCCTGGGGTCGATGTACCTCGAGCCCCGCTTCGCGCACGAAGGAGGTGGTGACAATAAAGAAGATCAGCATGATGAACACGATATCCAGCATGGGGGTCATGTCGATCTGCACTTCGTCACGCTGGCGTTTGGATTGCCGTCTCATTGCATTACCTTCTCTTCTCGCAGGCCGTCCCGGGTCTTGGCCAGTGCACGCTTGGCCTGACTCTCGAGCCGACTGAGTAACAACACGCCGGAGAGCGCCACCACCATGCCTGCCATGGTGGGGATGGTGGCGCGGGAGATCCCGCCCGCCATGCTCTCCGGGTTAAAGCGGTTGGCCGCAGCCAACGCATCGAATACGCCGATCATGCCGGTCACTGTGCCCAGCAACCCCAGCATGGGGCAGAGCACCACCAGGGTGCGGATGAAGATCAGATGACGGTTCAGTTCCAGCTCTACCTGCGCCAGCCAGCGACTGCGGATCGCCCGGGCGTGCCAGCTGTGGCGCTCGCTGCGTGCCTGCCAGCGGCCGAGCAGCTGTTGCTGCAACGGGCCGAAACCCAGATTGAGGTAGAGCAGCCGCTCGATCATCAAAATCCACATCAGCACCAGCAGGGCCAGAATGACCCAGAGCACCGGGCCGCCACGGCCCATGAAGCTCTGCAGCTGTTGCCAGATGTCGAGCATCATGCTGCTCGCTCCATCCCGCCGTTATTGCTCTCGGCGCGCTCGGCCAGAATGCCGGCCACCTGCTGCTCCAGCACATTGGAAAGCTCGGTAAAGCGTGACTGCAACAGGCTGTGAGCCAGGATCAGCGGAATGGCCGCTACCAGACCCTGAACCGTGGTGACCAGCGCCATGGAGATGCCGCCCGCCATGATCTTGGGATCGCCGGTGCCAAACTGGGTGATGGCCTGGAAGGTGCCGATCATCCCGGTCACAGTACCGAGCAGACCCAGCATTGGGGCGATGGCCGCGATCACCTTGACCATACCGATGCCACGCTCCATGCGAGGGGTCTCCTGCAGGATCGCTTCATCAAGACGCAGTTCGAGGGTCTCCATGCTCAGCTCGGGGTGTTTGTCCGCCACCGTCAGTACCCGGCCGAGGGCGTTGTCGGCGTGATATTCGCCGCTCTTGAGCTGGCGACGAACCCGACCCAGTTCGCGGGAGAGGCTCCAGAGCCGTACCGCCGCAATTCCCAAACCAATGGCAGCCAGCAGCACGATAATTGCTCCGACCTGACCACCCTGTTGTACCTGCTGCCAGAAGGTGGGCGCTTGCGCCAGCATCGCCAGCAGAGTGCCATGAGAAGGATCCAGCGGAAGCGCTTCCCCTTCCTGACCCTGATAAGCTGCAACGGCAGAGAGTACGCTACCGGGCAGACCCAGTACCGGGCTCAAGCCTTCGGCGGTCGGTTGCAAGAAGCCTTCGCTCCCCAGCAGGGCAAAGCTGCCAACCCGGGTCAGCGGCTGCTCGCTGGCAGCCCCCTGGGCATCGAGCACCTTGCCGCTGAACTGGGCAATCCGGCCAGATTCGCGGATCTCTTGCAGCAGAGTGGCGGGCAGCAGGGCGAGAGCGGCGCGATCCGGCACCTGTTTATCCTGTGCCATGGCTTTCAGCGGGGCGAGACGCTCCGGGTACTGGCCCTCGACAGCGGATTCGCTCAGCAGCTTGACCGCATCGCTGGCACCCTGACGGGTGACCGCGAAGATCTCGTTCATGTCGCCGGAGGCTTGCTCCCACCGGGCGTTGAGCTCGACCAGCTGCTTCTCGTTGCTGGCAAACTTGCCGGCCAGCTCTTTGCTCAGGCGCTGGGCCTCGGCCAATTTGGCGCGGGCACTGTTCAGCTCTTTGGAAACAGATGCCAGATCTTGTTGAGCCTGCTGTTCGCGAGCCTGTTCCTGCTGTTGCCACTCATCATTGGCGACAGCGGCATTGGCACCGCAGGAGAGGGCAATAAGGAGGGGAAACCACTTCATGGTGACTCTCATGATTGGGCCTCCTGACTGCGGCTGACAGAGAGAGGGACATTGAGCAACTGGGGAACTTTCTTGTCGGCGGCCACATCCATCGCCTCGGCGATGGGGGAGAGCCACTGGCTGTAGAGGGCTTGCCACTGCTTCGCCTCGGCAGACCAGCGCCATGCCTGACTGCGATCGGCAGTCATCGCCAGCAGGGAGACCCGACCCAGCGCCAGCACATCGACCCGACGCGGGGCACCATCCAGCTCCAGCTCGGCGGAATAGCTGTCCATCCGGCTGCCGTATTCGGCTTCGATCTGATAGGCCTGCAGCAACTGACGGAATTTCTCCGCCTCGCTAACGTCTGCTCGGGCCAGCGTCGCTTTCAACTGTTCCACCCGCGCCAAACGATCTTCCTTGCGCAGCGGGATGTCGTTTTGCACCAGCTGTTCCAGATCTGCCTGCATCTGCAGCATCAGCGGGATCAAGCCCTGACGGGTCTCTTGTACCGCTTCCAGCTGCTGGCTCAGTTTACCCAGCTCATTTTGCTGATCGGCCACCAGAGATTGCATGTAGCGGTTGTAGGCTTCGAGGTCGCGCAGTTGCAGCTGGGCATTTTGCAGCTCCAGTCGTGCGGCAACGGCGGCATCGGCGGCTTTTTCCACCCGCTGCTGGGAGGCTTTCCCGGCAGCTATGCTGTTCTTGAGGGCGGGAGCAACCAGCTCGTCACCGACCGCGGCAAAGTGGACTGACAGTGGCAACAGTGCCACACCCCATAACTTGTTCATGGAATCACGTCTTATTAATGATAACTATTATCATTATCTCAAATGGAGTGAGGGCTGGCAACGAGAGGATTTTCTTGGCCTTTATGCACAAAAACAGGATAATTTTTAGACACGCACGGATAAATGGCATCGAGTGCCATCTCAAAAAAACATAAATAACGAGAAAAATCTTTTCGATCAGTGTGATAGAGATCGAAAAAGGAGAAAGTCATGCTCAACGATGCTATCTGGGAACATATCGACAAGTTCACCAAGGCAACAAAAACCAGCGATATCCAGCAGCTGCTGGAGCGCTTTAGTCATCAAATGGGCTTTGATTACTTCCGGCTGCTGATTATTTTCCCTATCAGCATGCAAAAATCCCACGTGGCACTGTTCAACAACTGTCCGACCAGCTGGTTCGATGCCTACAGCGAAAACCAGTATCTGACCCAGGATCCGGTGGTCTATCTGGGGCTGAAACAGACGCAGCCGATCTTCTGGAACAAACTCGACTGCGACTCGCCCTGGCTGCCCAGCGCCAGCCGCGACGTGATGAATCTGGCTGCCGATTTCGGGGTGCGCAACGGCGTCTCCTTCCCGCTCCACACCCCGCAGGGGGAGCACGGTATCCTCTCATTCATCACCAAGGACAAATCCAACACAGATCTGATGTTTGAAAATGTCCCGCTGCTGTCGTTCTGCGCCAGCTACATCTTCAACTCGGCGCTGCAGCTGATCAAAAGCCGCCCCGATTTGATGAGATACCTGACCGAGTTGTCGGATCGGGAGAAGGAGTGCCTGTTCTGGGCCAGCGAGGGCAAAACCTCCTGGGAGATCGCCACCATCCTTGGCATCAGCGAACGGACGGTGAACTTCCATCTCAATCAGGTCACCAACAAGACCGACTCGAAGAACCGCAGTCAGGCCATCGCCAAGGGGATCACCAGCGGCATCATAGTGCCCTCCCTCGACGAGGTGACCATCACCAACCTGCGCCTCTCCTGAGCGGAGGCCAGCAACAAAAAGAGCCGCAACTGCGGCTCTTTTTTTATCTCTGACAGCGACTTACTCGACCGTCACCGATTTTGCCAGGTTGCGCGGCTGATCCACGTCGGTGCCCTTGATGAGAGCAACGTGGTAGGAGAGCAGCTGCAGCGGCACGGTATAGACGATGGGGGCGATCACCTCTTCCACATGGTTGAGGTTCATGACCCGCATGGTCTCGTCGCTCTTGAAGCCGGTATCGGCATCGGCGAAGACGTAGAGAATACCGCCACGGGCGCGCACCTCTTCCACGTTGGACTTCAGCTTCTCCAGCAGATCGTTGTTCGGCGCCACCACAATGATGGGCATCTCGGCATCGATCAGCGCCAGCGGGCCGTGCTTCAGCTCGCCAGCAGCATAGGCTTCGGCGTGGATGTAGGAGATCTCTTTAAGCTTGAGCGCACCTTCCATGGCGATGGGGTACTGGCTGCCACGACCGAGGAACAGGCTGTGCTGCTTGTCGGCAAACTCTTCGGCCAGCGTCTCGATCTGCTTGGCCAGCGCCAGGCTCTCTTTAATGCGCTGGGGCAGGGCGTGGAGCGCCTTGACCAGCTCGGCTTCGGCGGCCGCACTCAGGTTGCCACGGCAATGACCGACGGAGGCCACCAGCATCAGCAGGCCAGCCAGCTGGGTGGTGAATGCCTTGGTGGAGGCAACACCGATCTCGGCACCGGCACGGGTCATAAAGGCCAGCGCCGATTCACGCACCAGCGAGGAGCCCGGCACGTTGCAGATTGCCAGCGAGCTCATGTAACCGGACTCCTTGGCCAGACGCAAAGCGGCCAGGGTATCAGCGGTCTCACCGCTCTGGGAGAGGGTGATCAGCAGGCTGTTGGGGCGCACTACCGATTTGCGATAGCGGAATTCGGAGGCGATCTCCACGTCGCAGGAGACGCCGGCGATCTCTTCAAACCAGTAACGAGCGACCATGCCGGAGTGATAGGAGGTGCCGCAAGCGACGATCTGCACATGCTCCACCTTTTCGAAGATGGCGCGCGCGCCGTTGCCGAACGATTCGACCACCACGTGATCGCTGCCCAGACGCCCTTCCAGAGTGTTGGTGATCGCTTTGGGCTGCTCGTGGATCTCCTTGAGCATGTAGTGGCGATATTCGCCCTTGTCACCAGCATCGTGGGAGATATCGGACTCTTTCTCCTCACGCTCAACCGGGTTGCCGGTGACGTCGAAAATGTGCACGTCGCGGCGGGTCACTTCGGCCACATCACCCTCTTCCAGGAAGATGAAGCGACGGGTTACCGGCAGCAGGGCCAGCTGGTCGGAAGCGATGAAGTTCTCGCCGATACCGCGGCCAATCACCAGCGGTGAACCGGAGCGGGCAACGACCACACGGCTGTCGTCACGGCTGTCCATCACCACAGTACCGTAGGCGCCACGCAGTTGCTTCACCGCTTTTTGCATGGCAGCCAGCAGGGAGTCGGCGGCTTTCAGCTCGTGGTGCACCAGATGAGCGATCACCTCGGTATCGGTATCCGAGTTGAACTCGTAACCCAGCCCCTTGAGGGTTTCCCGCAGCTCTTCGTGGTTCTCGATGATGCCGTTGTGTACCACCACGATATGGTCGGAGACGTGGGGATGGGCGTTGCGCTCGGAGGGCTCGCCGTGAGTGGCCCAGCGGGTATGAGCGATGCCGGTACCGCCGTGGACGGACTGCTCATCGAGCGCCTTGGCCAGCTCTGCCACCTTGCCCAGACGGCGTACCCGCTGCAGCGGCTGGCTGGCGCTGAACACGGCCACACCGGCCGAGTCGTAACCGCGGTACTCCAGACGGCGCAGGCCCTCTACCAGAATTTCAGCCACATCACGTTGGGCAACAGCCCCGACGATGCCACACATACACTTCTCCTTGAGATGCAAATCGTAAAGTCAGTTGGATGGTTCAGAGCTCGATGTCAGCAAGTGACCGGGGCGCAGATAAGCGTCACCCCCTGGGCTTGAATCTGTTCTCTGGCCTCGCTGGCCAGCCCCTCGTCGGTCACCAGGGTATGGATACTCGACCAGGGAAGTTCGAGATTGGGGATCTTGCGGCCGATCTTCTCCGACTCGACCATCACAATGACCTCTCGCGACACTTCGGCCATCACCCGTGACAACCCCACCAGCTCGTTGAAGGTGGTAGTGCCACGATCCGGGTCTATGCCGTCAGCGCCGATAAAGAGCTGGTCGAAGTCGTAGGAGCGCAGCACCTGCTCCGCCACCTGACCCTGAAAGGATTCGGAGTGGGGATCCCAGGTGCCACCGGTCATCAGCAGGGTGGGCTCGTTCTCCAGCTCGCGCAGGGCGCCAGCCACATTGAGGGAGTTGGTCATCACGATGAGGCCGCGCTTGTTGCCAAGCAGCGGGATCATGGCGCTGGTGGTGCTGCCGCTGTCGATGATGACGCGGTTGTGATCACGCAGCCGTTCGGCTGCCGCACGGGCAATCGCTAACTTTCGATTCGAAACTTGTTCGGGGTTCGACTCCACCACCATCTCGGAGGGGAGGGGGACGGCGCCACCATAGCGACGCAGCAGCAGACCACCGGTCTCCAGCACGGCCAGATCTTTACGGATGGTCACTTCAGAGGTAGAAAAGTGTTTGGCGAGAGCATCGACGCTCACTTCCCCCTGCTCTTGTACCAGGGTGACTATGGTGTGACGGCGCTGCTGAGTATTACGTTTGGTCATTTTTAAGTTTCGATTCGAAAGAACATCGAAATATTAGCGCCTTTTTTGGAAAAATAAAACATCAAATAGGATCCGCTTTGCTTCAATGCCAGAATGAGGAGCCGATTTGCGACGAGGATGCCATGCAAAAGAGAGTTATCTGGCTGGTGGAAGATGAGGCCAGCATCGCCGACACCCTGATCTATGCCCTGCAGACCGATGGCTTCGAGGTGGAGTGGTTCACTCTGGGCCAGCAACTGCTGAGTCGGTTGGCCCAGAGCCGGCCCGACTTTCTGATCCTCGATGTGGGGCTGCCAGACATCAGCGGTTTCGAGCTCTGCAAGCAGGTCAGAACGCTGACCGACACTCCCCTGATGTTCCTCACTGCTCGCAGCGAGGAGATTGATCGGCTGATCGGGCTGGAGATCGGCGCCGACGACTATGTGGCCAAACCCTTCTCGCCGCGGGAGGTGTGTGCCCGGGTGCGGGTCATCCTGCGCCGCAGCCCGCCCTCGGCCCAGCCAGCCCCGTTACTGGCACTGGATGAGGAGCGAGCCCGTATTCACTTTCGCGGTCAACCACTGGCCCTCACCCGTTACGAATATCTGCTGCTCAAGACCCTGATGCAGGCGCCGGGCCGGGTCTACTCCCGCCAGCAGCTGATGGATCTGGTGTGGCAGGATGCGGAAGAGAGTCTGGATCGCACCGTCGATACCCACATCAAGACCATCCGCGCCAAGCTGCGCGAGCATGATCCCGAAGCCAACCTGATCCTCACCCACCGCGGACTGGGCTACAGCCTGGAGCTGGCATGAGACTCGGGTTGCAACTGCTGTGCGGCCTGCTGCTGATCTTCGCGCTGGCCGCCTGGTTCGTGCTGGAGATCTTCGTCGAGGAGATCAAACCCGGAGTGCGCAGCGCCACCGAGGATACCTTGGTCGACATGACCCAGCTGCTGGCGCCGCTGGCGCTCGATGATCTGCAAGAGGGCAATATGATGAACGGGCGGCTGGCCAGCGCCTTCGCCCGCCTCAACCAGAATCCCATCAATGCGATGATCGACGGCCACCTCAAACAGCAGGCGGAGTACCGCATCTATGTGACGGATCGGCAGGGGATGGTGATTTACGACTCCGACGGCACGGATCTGGGCAAGGATTATTCCCGCTGGAACGATGTCTACCGCACCCTGCGCGGTCAGTATGGCGCCCGCAGCACCCGCACCGATCCCGACGATGCCGCCAGTTCGACCATGTATGTGGCGGCACCGCTGCGGGAGGGGACAGAGATCATCGGCTCTCTCACCGTCGCCAAACCCAATCGCACCCTGATGCCCGCCATCGAGCGGGGCGAACGGGAGCTGCTGCAGGCCGCCGGCCAGATGCTGTTCATCTCGCTGCTGATCGGCAGTCTGCTGGTTTGGTGGCTCAACCGCTCCATCGGCAAACTGGTGCACTATGCCGAATCGGTCAGCAAAGGGGAGGCGGCGCCACTGCCGCAACTGCACACCGTCGAGCTGGATCGGCTCGGTCGCTCGCTGGAGACCATGCGCCACCAGCTCGATGGCAAAAGCTACATCGAGGACTACGTCCATAGTCTGACCCACGAGCTGAAGAGCCCGCTGGCGGCCATTCGCGGGGCAGGGGAGATCCTGGCCGAAACGCCGCCGCCCGAGGTGGCCAGGCGCTTTATCGGCAACATCAATCAGGAGAGTGCCCGCATGCAGCAGCTGATCGAGCGGATGCTGCAACTGGCGCGGCTGGAGTCGGGGCAGGGGTTGGACCGCCAGTCGGTGGAACCGGCAAAACTGGGCAAGCGCACCCTCGATGCTCGCCAGATTATCGCCCAGCGCCGTCAGGTCGAGTTGGTGGCCGAGCTGGCCAGCGCGCCGAAACAGAAGTGGGACCCGCTGCTGGTGGAGCAGGCCATCGGCAACCTGCTGGACAACGCCATCGACTTTTCACCGGCAGGCGCCAGCGTCACTCTCAGTGGCACCCAGCAGGAGGATGGCTACTGTTTTCGGGTAACCGACAGTGGTCCCGGCATTCCCGACTACGCCCTGCCACGGATCTTCGAGCGCTTCTACTCCCTGCCGCGCCCCGACAAGGGCAAGAGCAGCGGCCTCGGGCTCAGTTTCGCCCATGAGGTGGCCCACCAGCATGGCGGCCGTCTGACCCTCGCCAACCGGCCGGAAGGTGGCGCCATCGCCGAATTCTGGCTGCCGCTCATCTAGCAACGGCCACTTCACATTGACCACACAGAGCGGCGCTATCCTGCCGCTCTTTCACTTATCAACCCAAGGAATCGCCCATGTCTCGCCTGCTTCTTTCCGGCCTGCTGGCTACCGGTCTGCTCTGCGCAGTGCCGGCCTCCGCCGCCAGCGGCTGTTTTCTCTATGCCGATGGCAACGGTCAGACCCTCTCCAGCGAAGGGGATTGCTCCAGCCAGCTGCCGCCCGCATCCACCTTCAAGATCCCGCTAGCGCTGATGGGCTATGACAGCGGCTTTCTGGTGGATGAAGAGCATCCTGCGCTGCCCTACAAACCGAGCTATGACGGCTGGCTGCCCGCCTGGCGCGAAACCACTACCCCGCGCCGCTGGGAAACCTACTCGGTGGTCTGGTTCTCCCAGCAGATCACCGAATGGCTGGGGATGGAGCGTTTCCAGCAGTATGTCGACCGCTTCGACTACGGCAACCGGGATCTCTCCGGCAATCCGGGCAAGCATGACGGTCTGACTCAGGCCTGGCTCAGCTCCAGCCTCGCCATCAGTCCGGAGGAGCAGGCTCGCTTCCTCGGCAAGATGGTGAGCGGCAAGCTGCCGGTCTCGGCGCAAACCCTGCAGTACACCGCCAATATCCTCAAGGTGAACGAGATCGACGGCTGGCAGATCCACGGCAAGACCGGCATGGGCTACCCGAAGAAGCTGGATGGCAGCCTCAACCGCGATCAGCAGATCGGCTGGTTCGTTGGCTGGGCCAGCAAACCGGGCAAGCAGCTCATCTTCGTCCACACCGTGGTGCAGAAACCGGGCAAGCAATTCGCCTCCCTCAAGGCGAAAGAAGAGGTGCTGGCCGCACTGCCCGCGCAACTCAAGAAGCTCTGATCCCCACATAACCTGACGACAGGGCTGGAGGCCAAGGCTTCGCAGCCCGCTCCGATCATCAGGGTCAGCCCGCCGACACCGGGCTGACCGCCATCCGTACAAGAGACAAAAATGAAATTATTCCTGTGGCTGCTCTGGCTTCCGGCCAGCATGGCGCTGGCCGCCTGCGACCTCTCCGACCGCCTGACGCGGCAGGGGGGAATCATCCATGATCGGCTCAATCAGCTGGAGTGGCAGGCGTGCAGCCTCGGCAGCGAGTGGCAGGAGGGGAAAGGGTGCGTGGGCACACCGGCCCTGCTGACGCTGCTTGAAGCCAAGGATGAAGCGGCCCGTCTTGGCGAGGGGTGGCGACTGCCCACCATCGAGGAGCTCTTCACCCTGCTCGACGAAGATTGCCGGGCGCCGATGACAGACCCCAATTTCTTTCCGGACATCCATGACAACGGGGAAAATGCCGCTCCCTACTGGACATCCAGCACCATCGAGGAGATGCCGGAACTGGTCTACTACATCGACTTTATACACGGGGTGATCGATGGTCATACCGATCGCTTCGCGCAAGCCGCCCGGCTGGTGCGCTCCCGCCCCTGAACAATCCCACGGCGCCTGATAGCGCCGTTTTTCAACAGTTCACCGCCACTTCACACAAGCCCATCACCACTTCACGCCGGACTGACAGACTCGCTCCACAGAACAAGGAGACGTGTCATGGTCAAACAGATATTCACCCACAAGATCTTTCTGCTGCTGTTGCTCAGCCTACTGCTGATGGT
The DNA here is from genome assembly GCF_963878195.1 of Aeromonas sp. HMWF016. Classification (NCBI taxonomy): domain Bacteria; kingdom Pseudomonadati; phylum Pseudomonadota; class Gammaproteobacteria; order Aeromonadales; family Aeromonadaceae; genus Aeromonas; species Aeromonas sp. HMWF016. The sequence continues at coordinate 78,988 of NZ_CAWNWX010000085.1, read as the reverse complement.
GCCGGTGCAATCCATCATGGAGCTGAACCGGGAGCGGCAGATTTACCGCAATCAGGCGATCCAGAGCATCATGGCCAGCAGCAGTGGCCCGCAACGGCTAATGGGGCCGATTATCGTGCAGCCCTATACCCGTTCGGTGACGGTCGAGCAGGATGGCAAGCGCTTCGTCCGTCAGGAGCAGACCTATCGCTACCTGCTGCCGGAACAACTCGACGTGCAGGCCACCATGGAGGTGACCCCGCGCAAGCTCGGCATCTATCAGGCGCAGGTCTATCAGACCCGGCTCTCCCTCTCCGGCCGTCTGCCGACAGCAGCTCAACTACAAGAGAGTGCGCCGCTCGCCGGGGATAACGAGCTGGTGGCAGGCAAACCCTACCTGAGTCTGGTGCTCTCTGATGCCCGCGGCATCAACAGCGTGCCCGAGTTGCAGCTCGGCAAGCAGCGAACCCCCTTTGCTCCGGGTGCTCGCCTCGGTAGCACCCTGGCCGGGATCCATGCTCCTCTCGACAGCCTGCCGCAGCAGGATGGCACCTTCCATCTGGAGCTCAATCTGCAGGGGATGAACGAGCTGGAAGTGGTGCCGCTCGGGCGGGAGAGCAAGCTGCAACTGGCAGGCAACTGGCCACACCCCAATTTTATAGGCGACTTCCTGCCGGCCAGTCGCAGCCTCAATCTGGAGGGGTTCAACGCCAGCTGGCAGACCAGCTGGTTCGCCACCGACATGGAGAGCCGCTTCAACCGGGCGATGAATGGCGGGGATGGAGTGCTGCCGACCTTCAGCGTCAGTCTGGTGCAGCCGGTGGATCACTATCAGCTCAACGAGCGGGCAGCCAAATATGCTCTGCTCTTCATCGGCCTCACCTTTATCAGCTTCTTCATGTTCGAGCTGCTCAAGGGGCTGCGGGTTCACCCGATCCAGTACGCGCTGGTGGGCATGGGGCTGGCTATCTTCTATCTGGTGCTGCTGGCGCTGACCGAACACCTCGGCTTTGGCTGGGCCTATCTGGTGGCCGCACTGGCCAGCGTGCTGCTCAACGGCTTCTACCTCAGCCATGTGCTGGGTGGCCAGAAGCAGGGGATCGGCTTCGCGGCGCTGCTCGGGCTGGTCTATGCCATCCTCTACAGCCTGCTGCAGGCCGAAGAGATCGCCTTGTTGCTCGGCGCCCTGCTCTTGTTCGCCACACTGGCGCTGATCATGATGCTGACCCGCAAGCTCGACTGGTATCAGGTGATGGGGCAACAGAGTGTCGAGTCCCGCCCAGCCGGACATGGCAATGACGACTGAGGGCACAACCTCCGTCAATCTCTGACCGAAACAACGAAGGCTTCAGTCGGTTCTTTTCAAAAATAACTGAACCGGCTGGGCCTTTGCCGGCCAATTTGTCTAGCATGCAACCATGTTCCACTGGCGGACGATCACATGAAAATGCATCCGGGCAGGATCCTGCTCTATTCCGGCTTGCTATGGGCACAAGGCGTGCTGGCAGGTACCCTCACCATTCATCCCGAACCGGTCGACGACCTCTTGCACAATCCCGGCGTCGGCATCGAAGAGTTTCACAACAGCTGGGGTCATCCCCTCTCTCTGGCCGAACATCCGGTCAGCACGGTCGACTATTTCCGCTTCTACTGGAGCGAGCTGGAGCCACAGGAGGGCGAATACAACTTTGCCCTGATTGACAGGGCCATCGATCAGGCGCAACACGCCACCCCGAAACAGTCGATCGCCCTCAGAGTCATGACCCTTGATGAGCCCTTCTCTGGCAGCAAGATCCCGGCCTGGCTCATCAACAAGGGAATCAGGGGAGAGTGGGTGAACAACCACCAGACCTTTGTGCCCGACTATAGCGACCCGCAGTTCCTCGCCCGTGCCACCCGGCTGTTTCAGGCGTTGGGCGCCCATTACGATGGCAACCCGGCGCTGAGTCATGTCGACATCGGCATGATAGGTTCATGGGGGGAGTGGCACATGAGCAACTTCCCCGGCCCGACGCTGGAGCAGCGCTACAGCAGCGAGCAGCTCAAACCCTATGTTGACCTGCAGATGGCCGCTTTTCCGCGAACCCCCAAGCTGATGCTGATCAACAACCTGCCCATGTTCGAGTATGCCGTGGGCAAGGGAGCTGGCTGGCGGGCAGACTGCCTCGGCGACTGGCACCACTTCTCCCAAAGCTGGAGCCACATGCGCAATGCCTACCCGGAACGACTGGCGAGCGCCCACGCCGATGTGGCGAACTTCGATTCCAGCTGGCAGCGGACGCCGGTCAGTTTCGAGGTGTGCGGCAAGCTGAGCGAGTGGCCAAGCCAGCAGCAGTACACCATGGAGGAGGTCAAGGCCACCTTTGACTGGGCGCTGGCCCAACACGCCTCCACCATCAATCTCAAGTCGGATCCGGTTCCGCCCCAATATCGACCCATCGTCGACAATGCCCTGCGCAAGCTGGGCTATCGCATCGTGCTGGACCAGCTGACCCTCAAGGGGACCATGAAGCCGGGGGCTACCCTTACCCTCAACGGCGACTGGCACAATGACGGGGTAGCGCCGGCCTATCGCAACTGGCCGCTCACCTACCGGCTGGTCAACGAGGAAGGGCAGGTCGGCGCCATGCTGGTGACCCGCAACGACATGACCCGCTGGATCCCGGACAGCAAGGCTACCACTCGCGACAGCCTGACCCTGCCGGGCCGGATGGCACGCGGTCACTACTATCTGGAGCTGGCCTTCATCGGTCAGGACAAGCAGCCCGCCCTGCAGCTCGGCATTGCCGGTCTGGAAGAGAGTGGCTGGTATCGTCTGGCCGAGATCGACATCCAGTAATGCAAGAGGGCTCCCGCAGGAGCCCTCTTTCTTCACATCAGCACGCTCTTTTTGAACAGATCCCACACCCCGAACGAGAAGTGCTTGAAGATGTCGATGCCAAGGGCTGACTTCACCAGATAGAGCAGCAGCACCATGCCGCAAATTCCCATCAGCAACAGCAAAGTGGTCAGCAGCACCTTGAGGTGAAAGCGAAAGCCGCTCTCCCGCCCACGGTGACGGCGATCCCGTCCCATCAGCACGACCAGATAGCAGCGCCAGCGACCGATGCCGAAGGCGCTGTTGACGTTGATGGCGTGCGACTTGCCATCACTCATCAGCCGCAGCGCCTGCTCGATGCCGTCGCGCTGGGTTTCGCTCAGGCTCTCGGCCACCTCTGGGGAGAGGGCCCGGTAGAAGCGGTCGATCACCCCCTGCGGTTTCTGCGGTAATTGGCTCATTGGTTCTCTCCTTCGGGCTGGCCCAGGGCCTTGCGGTAGACCGCCATGGTCTGGCCGGCGATCCGCTGCCAGTCATACCGCTGCAGATAGTCGCTGTAATCGACCTTGCCGCGAGTCAGCTGGGCGTTGAGTCGCTCAGCCAGCGCACTCACATCGCCGACCGGGAAATAGCACTCCTGTTGCAGCGCCACCGCCAGATTGGCGGGAATGTCGCTCACCACCACCGGTAGGGAGAAGGAGAGCGCCTCCAGCAGGGCGATCGGCAACCCCTCGTGATAGGAGGGCATGGCAAACAGAGCGGCTTGTGAAAAGACGCTGATCAGCGCCTCGCCATTGAGGAAACCGGTACGGATCACCCCCGGTGTTTCATCCGCTATCCGCTGCAGGCGCTCGCTGTAGGGGGTCGGGTGATCCGTATCCCCCACTAGTACCAGCGGCAGCTCCGTATCGAGCTGGCGGTAGGCTGCGATGAGATCGTGCAGTCCCTTCTCCTCGACAAAGCGGCCCACTGCCACCAGATAGCTGCCAGCGGTCAGCCCGAAGCGGGCCAGCGTCAGTTCCCTCTTGTCCGCTGCCGGCAGCTCGACCCGTTTCACCCCGTTGTAGATGAGGTGGGCATCCTGGCGATCATACTGGCGGCGGATCGCCTCGTTGATCACCTCGGAGATGACGATCACCTCGCTGGCATAGCGTACCGCCCAGCGCTCGCCAAGGCGTAATACCCACTTGGCCAGCGCCCCCCACTTCTGGCGGTCATAGTCAGGGCCATGATGGGTAAAGACCACCCGCTTGCCGAGCAACCTCAGCAGCGGCACCACCAGCCCCGGGCCGATGGCATGGACATGTACCAGATCGCAAGGGTGAAGGCGGCAGTAAAAAGCCGCGAGCAGAGAGTGAAGAATCGCCTCAAGCGACTTCTTTTTGGGTGCGGGCAACGCCTTGAGTGCCACCCCTTCAAATTCGCCGCTTCGGTAATTCACATAGGGGGCGCGAGCCAGCACGGTCGCGGCCACTTCGAACTGGCGATGCAGCTCCGGATAGAGGGACTGACAATGGGTTTCGACACCGCCCAGTACATGGGGGATCCCCCGGGTACCGAGCACGCTCACACTAATCTGCTTCATGATCTTCTCGAATGATTCTGGCGGGATTGCCCGCAACAACGGCGCGAGCCGGAACGGAACGAGTGACGACGGCGCCGGCACCGACACAGGCATGATCACCAATGGCGATGGCCCCGATGACGATGGCGCCGGTGCCAAACTCGACCCCGTCCCCCACGATGGGCGAGAGGAGCTGGCCGCTTTGGCGATCACTCTTGTTGCCCAGGGTGCAGTTGTGGCGCAGAGTGCAGTCACGCCCCATCTGCACACTGTCACCGATGACGATATTCTGCGGGTGATAGAGGCGCAGACCCCAACCCAGCCGGGCTCGTGGCGAGATATCGAGGCCGCACAGCAGCTTGAATCCCTTGAGCAGCAACAAGCCGGGCAACCTCATAAAGCGGCCTCCCTGTGCCAGCCGGTAGCAGAGCAGGAACAGGCGCGCCGTCTTGCTCGGATTGAGCGCCAGTTCGGCTTTCAACTCGTGCCAGAAACTCATCTCTGTTTCTCCTCCAGCAACGACTGGTAGAGCGCCAGCAGGGCTTGCTGGTGGCTGGCGAGGGAGTAGCTGTCGATCAGCCGCTGACGGGCCGAACGCCCCATGGCCGCTGTCTGCTCCGGCTCGGCCACCAGCCTGTCCATGCAACGGGCCAGCTCGTCGGCATTGCTTGCCTCGAACAGCAGGCCATCGAGACCATCGCGGATCTGCTCCGGAATCCCGCCAATTCGAGCCCCGATCACCGGTTTGCCGTAGGCCATCGCCTCCAGTACCGACATGGAGCAGTTCTCGTACCACTCGGACGGCACCACCACGGCCTTGGCGTGGCGCAGCAGAGCGAGCAACTCTTCACCCTGCTTGAACCCCAGCAGTTCGGCATTGGGATAATGCTGCCCGAGGTGCGCCAGCAGCGGGCCGCCGCCCACAATCTTGAGGCCCGCCGGCCGCGTCATGCGCTGATGGGCACGGGCAAGCGTCTCGACCCCTTTCTCGGTCATCAGGCGGCCGAGAAACAGAAAGTACCCCCGATCCTCTCCGCTTTCGCGGCTCGACTCGATATCTATGCCATTGAGGATCACCTCGATGCGGGAAGCGGGCAGCCTGGTGCGAAGCTTCCCGGCCATGAAGGCGCTCGGCGCCACCAATGCATCGACCTGCTCATAGTTGCGGCGCCACTGCTGCCAGGCTGCCTCGGCAGAGAGCAGCAGGCTCTTGCCCCACGACCCCTCCTGCCACTGATGGCGAAACAGCTTGAGCCAGGACCCCTCGATCCGGGTCAGATCGAACGGCTCGCCATCGACCAGCATGCTGTAGTTGGGGCAGGCCACCTTGTAGTCATGCGCGGTCAGCACCGTCTTGCAGCCCAGTGATTTGGCCACCCGGATGATCCCCGGGGTGAGCTGGTGGTAGATGTTGTGAAAGTGAACGATATCGGGCCGCTCGGCACGGATAAGCTCCGCCAGCCGATCACAGGCCTCCTGATTGTGGATGAAGCGAGCGGCTATCTTCAGCCGATCGAAGAGCCCGTGCCGCTGGTGATAATCGACGTTGGTAGGAAAGTAGCCGCTCTGGGGAGAGGGGAGGTTATCCGGATGCTGCATGGCAAAGTCGATCACCTGATGACCCGCCTGACGCACCATCTCCCGCTCCTGAAAAAGGACGGTCTCGGCCCCTCCCTTCATGAAAAAGAACTTGTTGGCAAAGAGCACCTTCACGGCAATGACTCCTGGATCAGACGATGGGCGGGCGCCTCGCGCGGGGAGCGCTGGGGCAACAGCAGGCCGCGCACCAGCCCGGCTGCATAGATGGAGAGGTTCATGACACTGCGCAGGGCATCTTGCAGGGAGCGGTTCTTCCACCACTTGAGTGCGATGAAGCCGCCCAGCGGTGCCAGCGCCAGCAGTGGCAACCAGAACGGAAAACCAGCTACGAAAAGCAGCACGCTGAGCAGCAGTGCCAGCAGGTAGAGCCCGAACAGCAGCTCGGAGCGGATCACCGACAGCACCTCGCGAAAATAGGGCTGCCCCCACGCCGAGCGCACCAGCTCGCCGCAGGCAAACAGATACCCCATGCGCCAGCGGTAACGGATCAGGGCAAGGGAGTCCATGGTGTGGGAGGTGTGAAAGAAGAAGGGAACATCGAGCCGCTCCAGCCGATAGCCCGCCTGACGCAGCCGGATACCCAGCTCCGCCTCTTCGTAACCGTGCAGGTTGCGATTGGTGAGATAGCCGATCTGCTCGATGGCGCTGCGTCGAAACAGGCCGCCACCACACAGCCAGCGCGAATCGCCCAGCGGATAGATCTGGTTGATGCGCTGCTTGCGCGACTTGAACTCATAGCTGTGGGCATCATCCATCTCGGCCCGCCCGGCCACGCCACCGCACTCGGGATGGGAGTGCATGTGCGCAATGGCGGCCGGCACAAACTCCGACTCCAGCTTCATGTCGCCATCAAGCAGCAGCAGGAACTCCCCTTCGCTGAAGAGGTAGCCAAGCTGTGGCCCCACACCACAACAGCGATCGGCCGGGTTGGTCAGGCTGACGACAGTCACTCCCAGCTGGCAGGCGATCGCCTGGGTGCTGTCGGTCGAGAGACTGTCCGCCACGATAATCTGGTGGGAGTAGTCGGCCAGAGCGCTCCTGATGCTGGCTATGGTGTCGGCAATCCCTGCCTCCTCGTTGTAGGTCTTGATGATGACGGAGATAAGGGGGGATGGAGTCATGACACCTCACAGGAACGGGTGGCCTGCCGAACCGACGAACGGATCACCAGTGCAGCACCCAGCACGAAATAGAAGAGGAACTGCTGCACCGGGATCAGCATCAGCAGCTGGCTGTAAGGCAAGCTCAGCAGGCAGGCGATCCCGAACGCGATGAAAGCGGTTTGGTAGCTGAGCAGACGCACATCTGCCGTGCTCAGCAGTTGGCGATCCAGCAACGGACGGGGACGGCAGCACCAGAGCAGCAGAACGATCAGCGCGATGAAGATCAGGGTGCCCATCAATCCCACCTCCCACAACAACACGCTGAGGGAGGTGGAGTCGAGCAGCACGTTGAACAGGGGGTTGAGAAAACCGGGCAGGGTGCTGCCATGGTTGGTGGTGTTGAGGCCATAGCCAAACAGCAGATTGCTGAGACCGTGGTGATCACCGTTGCTGGCCCAGAAAAAGAGCGTCGTTACCCGCCCCAACTCGCCGGTCTCCGGGTTGATGTGGTTGGGATCGAAGATATAGCCGAGGGAGTCGATAAACAGCTCAATGGCCCCCTGTTGTCCGGCCCCCTCGAATGCGGATGAGTAGGAGGCAGCCAGCACCAGAACGGCCACTGCCACCAGCGCCGTCATCGCCAGCGCAATCAGCAGCAGACGCTTGATGTCATAGCTCTTCATCCCCCTGACATAGCTTGGCGAGAGCCAGACCCAGGCTAGCAGCAAGGGGGACAGCAGGATGACGAACTTCACCTCGGCCAGCACGCAGATGGCAAAGGCTGCAAGAATGTGGAAAGCGACCGAACGACGCGAAATGAGGCCGTGACGAAACTCGGAGAGCTTGATCAGCATCACCAGCAGGCAGAAGAAGCCGAGTGCACCGGTATTGCCGCCCCCCATGGGATCCCCCCCGAAGGTGCCGACCACCGAGTCCCACTTCTCAAACTCGCCGCGCAGTAACACCCGTTTCGGCACCACCACCAGCACCTGAAACAGCACCACCGGGATCTGCAGGTAGAAGACCCACTCCACCAGCTTCATGATGCGGTAAATCTGTGACTCGCGGCAGAAGCCGAGCAACAGGCAGGGGAGCAGCAGAGAGAGTGCCAGCTCGTTCTTGAAACCGATGATCGTCACCATGCCCCCCTGCTGAAGCAGGGTGCCCAGCAGCGCCAGCACCAGCAAGCCACAGTAGAGCAGCAGCAGCACCTTCTCCTGATAGTCGAGCCGCAACGGGCTGTAACGCGTCTGCAGCGGCAGCAACATCAAGGTGGCAATCGCCAGCAGGAAGGGCAGCCAGAGGAAGGCCGTAATACCGGTGACGTACTGGGCCAGGCCGCAGATCACCAGCGACAGCAGCAGATTGGCCTGCATGATGAGGGCACTGTTCACGAGGCCAGCTCCATCCGCCCCTGCAACTCGGCAGCCCGGCGGTTGACCCGCAAAAAGACGAAGCCGTAGCGCACCGCAGTCAGCAGAGAGAAGGCCAGCACGCAGAGCTCGTACTCCTGATGCAACCAGGGCAACAGCACGAAGGCGATCACCACGACCAGCAGCTGCTCAAGCTGGATCCGCAAAAAGTAGCCGGGCGAGCCAAACACCAGCTCTATCACCGTCAGCGGGCAGATGGCCACCGCAGTAAACACATAGGGCAACATGTAGCGGGAGGTATCGATGGAGGCGATCCACTCCGCATTGAAGAACCACTTCATCACCAGCGGATAGCAGATGAGGATCCCGAGGGTGGCCGCACTGCCCATCGCCAGCAGCAGCCACTTCACCTTGCGAAACTCCTCTCCGTTGAAACGGCGCAGGCGAAAATCCTCCGACCATCGCGAGAAGATGGAGTGGCGGATGGCGTTGCCGACAATCACCACGGGCGCCAGGCAGAAGCGGTTGACCACGGCAAAGTAGCCCGCCACCAGAGGGGAAAACCAGAAGTTGATCAGCACGGTCGGCAGATTGGCCGTCACCATCGCCAGCACCTCGGCACTGCCGACACCAGCCAGATGGGCTTTATGGCGGAAGAAGAAGTGCAGCAGGCGGTGAGGAGTCGCCTCCTTCAGCATGGAGTGACTCCATGCAAAGGCAGACCACAACCAGCCCCCGATCACCAGCAGCAACAGACAGGCCCATAACTGATAGAAGTGCGCCATGTCAGTGGCCAGCAGCAGGCAGAGCAGCACCACGGCGGAGGCCGAGATGCGCTGCAAACCGAGCCGCTGGTAGTGACCGGCCCGCAGCGCCAGATTCTCGGCGATGAGGATCAGCCCGTGGGTCACGGTCAGCAGGTAGAGCGGCCAGAGCGGCAGCGAGAAAAAGCAGACCACCACCAGCACATAGGGGATGGGGAGCAGCCAGACCTGCAACAGGGAAAAGATCAGGTTGCCGGGCAGCTCGGCCTCCTCCAGCTTGGGCAGCAACAGCTGCGAGGCAAAGGTGGCAAGCTGGGCACCGATAAGCACCAGACTGTAGCTGAGGGCATAGAGCCCAACCGCAGCCATGTCGAACTTGTGCGAAAGTGACCAGACCGAGAACGCCCCGATCAGCTGGGATAGCACGGAAGCACCACCTATGGTGGTGATGCTGCGCAGCAGTTTCATAGCGCGCCCCGGGTGGGTGCACCACAGAATCTCAGGTTCTCCGCCCCTTCCAGATCCCGCTCGGCGACTTGGGTCAGCACAGCCCCCAGCACCGCCACTCTGGCATCCCGCAGCTGTGCCAGCACGCTCAGCACCCGGCTGGCCGGCAGCTGGCCGGACTGGATCACATGAATGGCACCATCCAACGGCTGCCCCAGCAGCAGGGCATCCTTGCCGACCTCCAGCGCAGGAGTGTCCACTATGATGCGGTCAAACTGCCCGGCCAGGGCTGCCAGGAGTTCGCTCCAGCGTGGCGAACCAAGCAGCGCCAGCGGGGAGGAGACCGGCTGGCCAGCAGGCAGCAGGGTCACCCCCTCTTTCTGCACCAGACAGGCAGCCAGGTCGGCTTCGCCAGCGAGCAGCTCGGCCAACCCCGGTCTGGCTGCCTGCCCCAGTAACTGGCGACCGAGGGATCCCCGGCGCAGATCCCCATCCACCAGCAGCACCCGCTCATGGCGGGCAAAGCTGGCGGCGCAGAGGGCCGCCAGCGTCGACTTGCCCTCACCAGCACGGGTCGAGGTGATCATGATGCGCTGCAGCTGACCCGGTTCCAGCCGCATGATGGCGTAGAGGTCATCGGCACTGGCCCCCACTCTGGGATTGACCGCCCCCACCCGCAGCAGGGCACTCTGATCCTGCAGGGCTGCCAGCCGCGGGATTTCGCCAAGCACCCGACCACCGAGCTGGGAAACCAGCTGGCTCAGACGATCCAGGGTATTGCGCAGCGCTCCAGCGGTGATGACGGCCAGCACGGCAACCATGCCCGCCATGACCACCACCATCAGCAGAAACAGCATCTTGTTTGGCTTGGCTGGCAACAAGGGCACCGATGCCGCGTCGTAGAGGATGGCATTCGACTCGTGCAGCTGAGCGTTCAGGCGGGTCTCTTCCTGACGGCGGAACAGCTCGTTATAGAGCTGACGGGTCTTGTCGATATTGTTCTTCAGGTTGTTGTACTCATCCTTCTTGACTGCCAGCGAGGAGAACTCCCGCTTCTTCTCGTCAAGCTGGGCGAGGTACTCCTGCTCCTTGCGCAGGCTGCTCTGGTAGCGATCCTCGATACCGTCGGCAATCTCCCGCATCAGCTGGTTTGACTGGGTATTGAGCGCCTTGATGCGCGCCTCTGCCTGCAGAATGCGGTCATGCTTGGGGCCATAACGCTTGGCCAGCTCGGAGAGCTCCTGCTGGGCCTTGATGAGGGCGATGCGCAGATCCTGCATCTGGGGATGGTTGGAGACCTCGGGCAGGGAGGCCAGCGCCGACGGATTGCGGCCGTACTCCTGAATGGACTGGAATTCGGCCTGCGCCGCCAGCCGCCGCTCGCGGGCATCCGCATACTTGTTGGTAATGATGCCGAGCTCTTCGCTTTGCAGGCCATCTACGCCGCGAAACGTCAGCAGATCATTGCGGGCAAGGAAATCGCCGAGCTGCTTCTCCTGCTTCTCCAGACTGGCCTTTATCTCCACCAGCCGGCTCTGGTTCCAGTGTGATGCCGTGGTGTTGGCATCGACCCGCTCCTCCACATTGAGATCGATGTAAGTCTGGGCCACCTCATTGGCGACGCTGGCGGCCAGCTCGGGAGAACGGGATTCGAACCCGATGCTGACCAGCTGGGTATCGCGCACCGGCGAGACGGTCAGGTGTCTGGCCAGATACTCCAGCGCATGCTGGTGGCGTGAGGAGGCATCCTCCTGATGTCCGGCACTCCAGAGCCCCTTGATGCGGCTCAGCCAGCTGTCCGGATTGGGCTGCCCGTTGAATTCCGGCAACTCGGCCAAACCCAGATGAGTAACCACCTTCTCGGCCACCCGGCGTGACTTGAGCAGCTCGAACTGGGTGTTGTAGTACTCGCGGCGGCTGGTATCGACCCGATAGACGGGCTCGATAGGGGAAGCGCTATTGGCATCCGCCTTCAGCAGCAGGGTCGCACTGGACTGGTAGTAAGGCGGCATGCTGAGGATAAAGGGGGCAGCAGCCAGGGTCACCACGGCGGCAAACAGCACCACCTTCCACCAGTTTGCCTTGAGCACCCGCCAGGGGCCGCTGAAATCGAGGCGGCTCTCTAGCGCACGGCCATTTTCAACCAACAATGAAGTCATGAAGAGCGTCCTGGATCAGAAGAAACTTTGTTCGATGGTGATGATGTCGCCGGGATTGAGTTGCCGTTGCAGGCTCACCTCTTCCAGCAACTGATCGCTGCCATTGAGGCGCAGGCTGATATCCCGTCTGGCGGCACGATCGGTGAAACCACCCGCCAGCGCAACGGCCTTCTCTACCGTCAAGCCTGGCTGGTATTCGTAGCCACCCGGGTGAGCCACCTCGCCAGCCACAAATACCTGACGGAAAGTGGTGACGTTGACCGTCACCATGGGGTCGAGCAGCACGCCGTGCTTGAGCCCTCTGGTCAGCTGCTCGGCCACCTCAGTGGTGGTATGGCCCATCAGCAACACCTGACCCAGATAGGGGTAATTGACGTGGCCACTGGTATCGACCTTGAACTTCATCGACAGATCCGGCTCGCCATACACCCGGATTTCGACCTCGTCCCCCGGCGCCAGCCGATAGGCGGAATCGTTGCCTTGTAGGCCCTGGCCAGCCCAGACCGACAGGCTGAACAACCAGCCAAGCAGAAGCACCATCACGCTTTTGTTCATGTTAAATGGCTACCTTGAGTGAAAGAGAAAGCTGTTGTTTGTCGTAACCGAGCGCACGGCGATAGCACTTGCCGCCGATGTCGATGGGCTGCCCGGCAAAGCTGGAGCCGGAGTCGGCCTGCTGGTAGTGGAGCCCCAGATTGACGGAGGGACGAATGTCGTAGCTGATGCCCATGCCCCAGCGATGGATGTCGTCCTGACGGTGGCTGTTGTCGTTACCACAGACCACCGACTGGTGATAATCATCCCGGATATCGTGATACGAGAGCGTGGTTGCCACTCTGGGTGACCAATGGTGCTGCCACTCGGCGCCATATAGCTGGCTGCTGACATAGCCGCCGTCACCACCCGGATCACGAATGGTCCGGCTGGAGATCAGCGCGAGCTTGCTGTAATCGAGCAGTTGCCACTCCAGACGCAGATCCCAGTTCAGCCCTTTGAAACTCTCCGCCTGCGGATCGTTGACGAAACGCTTGTAGATCCCGCCGATATTGGCATCGATCCGGGTCTTGCCGGTCAGCTGGCTCATCACCCCGGTGATAAGAAAAAACTCGTCAGAATCCTTGCGCGGATTGGCCGGGTAGCGTCGCAGATTGGTCTGCAGGGTGTAACGAAAACGGCTGACATGGCTCACCTGATCGAACAGCTCGACGATGGCGGTGTTCTCCTGCCACTCCTGCTCGGCCATATAGCGTTCAAAGTCATGTTGGTAGAGGTGCTTGTCGAGATAGCCCAGATCCTTGTGGGAGAGCGCCAGCTCCAGCTTGCCTCTGGCATCGGGAGCGCCGTAACTGTAGCGGCCACCCACTTCGCTGCGTTTGAAGCGCAACGGCTCGGCAATGTTGAACCCGCCGAAAGTGGCATCACCGCCATCCTTCCCATCCCCCTGCAACATAAAGCCTTCGGTCAGCCCCTCGCCACGAGCCTCATGGCCCAGCCGATACTGGTACATCAGCTTGAAGGCGTTGCGCAGGGAGAAGCGCCAGCTGCCGTCAAACTGGAACTGGTGATCGGCATAGTCATCGGCATGACTGCTGCCATAGCGACGATAGTCACCCAGATAGCTGAACTGATAGCGATCCAGGCCGCGTTCGCCCACCATGCTAAATTCCGGGGTGATCCCGATGAAATCGGAGCCAATCGCCTGACCGCTGTCACGCTGCCACAGCAGGTTGCTGTCGTGGCCGTAACGGCTCTCCACCTCGGTCTGGATCTCCAGACCAAGCGGCCCCTGATGGGATACGGGTGTGACCTCGGCACGGACTGAAAGAGAGGGGGAGAGCAGCAGTCCGGCGCAAACGAGGCTAGTAAGCGGATGCACCGACAAACCCTTTGAATACAGTCAGGAAAATAACTTTGAAATCCAGTCCGAGCGACCAGTACTGGATGTACTTGAGATCGAACTTGACCCGCATCTCCATCTTGTCGAGGGTGTCGGTTTCACCACGAAATCCATTTATCTGGGCCAGCCCGGTAATCCCCGGTTTAACCTTGTGGCGCAGCATGTAACGCCCCACCAGTGAGCGGTACTGCTCGTTGTGCGCCACGGCATGGGGACGCGGCCCAACGATCGACATGGAACCCTGAATCACATTGAAAAACTGCGGCAGCTCATCCAGCGAGGTGCGACGCAAAAACGCACCGAATGGCGTCACTCTGGGATCGCCTCTGGTTGCCTGAGTCACCACGGCATCATTCTCCATAACGCGCATAGAGCGGAATTTCCATACCTGGATCCGTTTTCCCCCCAGGCCGTAGCGATCCTGCTTGAAGAGCACAGGTCCGGGTGAAGAGAGACGCACCCCGAGCGCCACCAGCGCCATGACCGGAGAGATGAGCAGCAGGATGAGTGAACCCAGCACCAGATCTTCAATCCGTTTGAGCAGGGCGGCACCCCCTTCAAACGGCGAATCGAAAAAGCTGAAGGTATAGATATCGCCTACCCGATCGATGTGGGATACGGTCAGGCCGTACTCGTAGAAATCGGGTACCAGATAGGTATCGACCGTGGTATCGGAGAGTTCGTAGAGGTAGTGATTGATGCGCTCTCGGGCAGTCAGGGGCAGCGCCAGATAGACTTCGTCGACCAGCCCTTTGCGGGCCAGCTCGAGCAGCTCGTCGACATCACCCAACAGAGGGCTGCGAGTCGGGTAACCGAAGCGCTCTTCGCTACGGGCATCGAAAAATCCGAGCATCTGGATATCGTGACGCGGGCTCTCCCACAGGGATTTTTCCAGCGCCAGTCCGGCCGGAGTCACGCCAATGATGGCCACACGCCGACAGCAGGAGGCACTGCTGAACCAGATGGTCACCAGCCGGTACAGCACCCGGTAACCAGTGGAAATGAGGCAGGCCATGGCAAGCCAAAGCACAGCCAGCTCCGGCGGGAAAGGGTGGTAGGGTTTAAAGATGGGAACCAGATAGACCAGCAGGTAGAGCAGGGTAGCTGTTACCAACCAGGAGAAGATGAGGCGCAGCAGAGACTGCGCCAGATGTTTACGAACCCGGCTGCAATAGAGCCCGGTATTCTGGGAAACCAGAAAGAAGACCACCATGCCCAGCGTGGCCAGTGACATCTCGTCCAACCCATGAAACAAACCAAAGTGCCGCGAAAGCAGCACCATTGAGACTGAAATTCCCACCAGATCGACAAAGCGGGAAAACAGACTGTGGCTCGCGTCTGCGAGCTTGATGATTCGTTTGTTCATGGGTCGCCTTCATACTGATATCACTTATCAGTTTTCTTGACCGGACGAGCCCAGTTCTTGATGTGACGCTGGGGTACCCGGGTAATCACGAGTTCATTTTCACCCACGTCCTTGGTAATAGTAGAGCCGGCACCCAGGGTGGCCCCTTTGCCGATGCGAACAGGCGCTACTAGTTGGGTATCAGAACCGACGAACACATCGTCCTCGATGATGGTCTGGAATTTGTTGACCCCGTCGTAGTTGCAGGTGATGGTACCGGCACCGATATTAACCCCGGCTCCGATCTCGGCATCACCCAGATAGGTCAAATGACCACACTTGGAACCAACCCCAAGACGGGCTTTCTTCATCTCGACGAAGTTGCCAACGTGCGCATCCTGCTCCAGAACCGCCCCCGGACGCAAGCGGGTAAACGGACCCACTGAGCACTGATCTGCCACCTGTGCACCCTCGATAACCGAGTAGGGTTTCACCTCGGTGTGATCGCCAATGACACAATCTTTCAGTACGCAACCGGCTCCGATACGAACGTGATTGCCGAGGATTACCTTGCCCTCAATGATGACGTTTGCATCAATAACAACCTCTTCACCAATTTCCAAAACCCCACGCAAATCAAAGCGTGCGGGGTCGATCATGGTTGCACCTGCAATCATCAGTTTCTCGGCCTGCATCTGCTGATAGCTGCGCTCAAGTTGGGCCAATTGAACCCGATTGTTGGCCCCTTCCACTTCAGCGGCGCGCTCCGGATGAACGGCGGCAATCGGGCAATTATCGCCGTGAGCCATGGCGATCACATCGGTCAGATAGAACTCGCCCTGGGCGTTTTTGTTGTCGAGACGAGACAACCATTGACGCAACTGGCCCCCATTGGCCACCAACACGCCGGTGTTCACCTCACGGATCGCCAGCTGTTCGGCATTGGCATCCTTCTGCTCGACGATGCCGACTACCTGACCATTTTCACGGACGATGCGGCCATAGCCAGTGGGGTTGTCCAACACCACGGTCAGCAGTGCCATCCCGTTTTCCGCTTTGGCGGCGAGCAAGCGCTGCAGGGTCTCGGGCTGGATCAGCGGGGTATCGCCGTACAGCACCAGCACGTCGTCCTCATCCTTCCAGAACGGGATGGCCTGGGCAACGGCGTGACCGGTTCCCAGCTGCTGGGCTTGCAACACCCAGTTGACATCAGCCGCCACGATCCGCTCTTTCAGCAGCTCGGCACCGTGGCCATAAACCAGATGCAACTGCTCGGCACCGACCTGACGGGCGGTATCGATCACATGGGAGACCATGGGTTTGTTGGCGACCGGATGCAGTACCTTGGGCAGGGAGGAGCGCATGCGGGTGCCTTTACCCGCAGCCAGGATCACGACGTTGAGGGACATAAATTGACCTTTGGAACATGAGGAAATACTCGGCGGAGTCTATCCAACGGGCAAAAAAAAAGCGACCCGAAGGTCGCTTTTTACATCACCGTTATTAGCGGTAATTCTTTTTGACGATATCGATGACTCGCAGTTGAGCCATCGCCTTGGCCAGCTCGGTAGCGGCCTGGGCATAGTCCATATCGCCATGGGAGCTGTGGATCCGCTCTTCGGCTGCGCGCTTGGCTTCCTGGGCTTTCGCCTCATCCAAGTCGTCGGCACGAATCGCGGTGTCCGCCAGCACGGTCACGGCTTCGGGTTGTACTTCCAGCATACCGCCGGAGATGTACAGCACCTCTTCAGTTCCATTCTGCTTCACCAAGCGGACCAGGCCCGGCTTGATGGCAGTCAGCAACGGAGCATGACCGTGGCGGAGACCCAACTCACCTTCGGAGCCTGATACCTGAGCGGATTGCACGCGACCGGAAAACAGTTTTCCTTCGGCGCTCACCACATCCAGGTGAAAGGAGATCATCTCAGCCATGGGCCCTCCAGTAGAGGCTTACAGTTTCTTGGATTTCTCGACGACTTCGTCGATACCGCCAACCATGTAGAACGCCTGCTCGGGCAGATCGTCATACTCGCCTTTCAGGATGCCCTGGAAACCACGGATGGTCTCTTTCAGCGGCACGTATTTACCCGGAGAACCGGTAAACACTTCTGCTACGAAGAACGGCTGGGACAGGAAACGCTCGATCTTACGGGCACGGGCTACGGTCAGTTTGTCTTCTTCTGACAGTTCATCCATACCCAGGATGGCGATGATGTCCTTCAGCTCTTTGTAGCGCTGCAGTACGGTTTGAACGCCACGAGCGGTCTCGTAGTGCTCTTTGCCAACTACCAGCGGATCCAGCTGACGAGAGGTAGAGTCCAGCGGGTCAACGGCCGGGTAGATACCCAGTGCCGCGATCTGACGGGACAGTACGACAGTCGCATCCAGGTGGGCGAAGGTGGTCGCCGGAGACGGGTCAGTCAAGTCATCCGCAGGAACGTAAACGGCCTGTACGGAGGTGATGGAACCAGTCTTGGTGGAGGTGATACGTTCTTGCAGAACACCCATCTCCTCGGCCAGGGTCGGCTGGTAACCTACTGCAGAAGGCATACGGCCCAGCAGTGCGGATACTTCAGTACCGGCCAGGGTGTAACGGTAGATGTTGTCCACGAAGAACAGCACGTCACGACCTTCGTCACGGAACTTCTCGGCCATGGTCAGGCCGGTCAGCGCTACGCGCAGACGGTTTCCGGGCGGCTCGTTCATCTGACCGTAAACCAGAGATACTTTGTCCAGTACGTTGGACTCCATCATCTCGTGGTAGAAATCGTTACCCTCACGGGTACGCTCACCTACACCGGCGAACACAGAGTAACCACTGTGCTCGATCGCGATGTTACGGATCAGCTCCATCATGTTTACGGTTTTGCCTACACCGGCACCACCGAACAGACCAACTTTACCACCCTTGGCGAACGGGCATACCAGGTCGATAACCTTGATGCCGGTCTCCAGCAGATCGTTGCTGTTGGACTGATCTTCGTAGCTGGGGGCAGCGCGGTGGATAGACCAGCACTCTTCTTCACCGATCGGACCTTTTTCGTCGATTGGCTCGCCCAGTACGTTCATGATCCGACCCAGAGTCGCAGTACCGACCGGAACCTGGATGGATTTACCGCTATTCACTACTTCCAACCCACGACGCAGACCGTCGGAGGAGCCCATGGTGATGCAACGAACGACGCCGCCACCGATCTGTTGCTGAACTTCCAGCACCAGACCCTGGCCTTGACCTTCGCTAACGACCTTCAGTGCATCGTACACCTGGGGCACGGCATCCTGCGGGAACTCGATGTCCACCACAGCGCCGATGATTTGGACGATGAAACCGTTACTCATGTCAAATCCTCTAAACCTTTGATAACCCTTGCCTTACACCGCAGCAGCACCGGATACGATCTCTGTCAGCTCCTGGGTAATACTGGCCTGACGGGCCTTGTTGTATACCAGTTGCAGATCGTTAATCAGGTTACCGGCGTTGTCAGTCGCGGCTTGCATGGCAACCATTCGGGCTGCCTGTTCACTTGCCAAGTTTTCCACTACACCCTGGTACACCTGGGATTCGACATAGCGAACCAGCAGGGTATCCAGCAGCTTCTTGGGATCCGGCTCATAGAGGTAATCCCAGTGGTGTTTCTTGGCGAGCTTGCTGTCTTCAGTTACGGGCAAAGGCAGCAGTTGATCGACCCGTGGTTGCTGCACCATGGTGTTGACGAACTTGTTGTACACCAGATACAGCTTGTCAATCTCACCGTTGTCGTAAGCCTTCAGCATGACCTTGACTGAACCAATCAGGTCATTGACGCTCGGACTATCGCCCAGTCCTGCGACATGAGCTTTAACCTTGGCGCCGTGCCGTTCAAAGAAGTTGGAGGCCTTGTTACCGATCAGTGCCAGGTCAACCTTGGCACCTTTCGCGCTCCATTGCTTCATATCATTGAGGGCAGCCTTGAACAGGTTGATGTTCAAACCGCCACACAGGCCACGGTCGGTGGAGACGACGATGTAACCCACTCGCTTGACCTCACGTTCGATGAGGTAGGGGTGCTTGTATTCCAAGTTCCCCTGAGCGATATGGCCGATCACCTTGCGCATGGTTTCAGCGTACGGACGGCTGGCAGACATGCGTTCCTGCGCACGGCGCATTTTGCTTGCTGCCACCATTTCCATAGCGCCGGTGATCTTCTGAGTGTTTTTCACACTCCCGATCTTGTTACGTATCTCTTTTGCGCCGGCCATCTCTTACTCTCCATCAGGTGGCAGCTCGCGCTGCCACACACGCTTACCAGGTCTGGGTTGCCTTGAAGTCATCCAGCAACGCAGTCAGCTTGCCAACGATCGCGTCGTTGTAGTCGGCCTTGGCATTGATTTCAGCCATCAGCTCGGCATGCTGGGTATTGGCGTAAGAGAGCAGAGCGGCTTCGAAGTCGACGATCTTGTTCAGCTCGACATCGGAGAGATAGCCTTTCTCGGCGGCGAACAGCACCAGAGACTGGTGAGCCACGCTCAGCGGAGAGTACTGCTTCTGCTTCATCAGCTCGGTCACTTTCACACCGTGATCCAGCTGCTTGCGAGTCGCCTCGTCCAGATCGGAAGAGAACTGGGCAAATGCCGCCAGTTCGCGATACTGGGCCAGCGCGGTACGGATACCACCGGACAGCTTCTTGACGATCTTGGTCTGAGCAGCACCACCTACACGGGATACGGAGATACCCGGGTCAACCGCCGGACGAATACCGGAGTTGAACAGCTGTGAAGTCAGGAAGATCTGACCATCGGTGATGGAGATCACGTTGGTCGGAACGAACGCAGATACGTCCCCCGCCTGGGTTTCGATGATCGGCAGCGCGGTCAGAGAACCGGTTTTGCCTTTCACTTCACCATTGGTGAACTTCTCTACGTACTCGGCGTTAACGCGAGCAGCACGCTCCAGCAGACGGGAGTGCAGATAGAAAACGTCACCCGGGTAAGCTTCACGTCCTGGCGGACGGCGCAGCAGCAGGGAGATCTGGCGATAAGCTACGGCCTGTTTGGACAGGTCATCATAGATGATCAGCGCGTCTTCACCGCGGTCACGGAAGTACTCACCCATGGAGCAACCGGCATACGGAGCCAGGTACTGCAGGGCAGCCGCTTCGGAGGCAGAGGCAACAACCACGATGGTGTTGGCCAGGGCGCCGTGCTCTTCCAGCTTGCGCACCACGTTGGCGATGGTGGAGGCCTTCTGGCCAATCGCAACGTAGACACACTTAATGCCGGAATCTTTCTGGTTGATGATGGTGTCGATAGCGATGGCGGTCTTACCAACCTGACGGTCACCGATGATCAGCTCACGCTGGCCACGACCAATCGGGATCATGGCATCGATGGCTTTCAGACCGGTCTGGACCGGCTGGTCAACAGACTTACGCTCGATAACGCCCGGTGCGATCACTTCGATCGGCGAGAAGCCATCGTTGTCGATCGGACCTTTACCGTCGATCGGCTGACCCAGGGTGTTCAACACCCGGCCCAACAGACCACGACCTACCGGCACTTCCAGAATACGGCCAGTACCTTTTACTTTCATTCCTTCTGACAGACCGTCATAGGAACCCATAATCACCGCACCGACGGAGTCACGCTCCAGGTTCAATGCCAGAGCGTAACGGTTGCCCGGCAGCTCGATCATCTCACCCTGCATGGCATCAGCCAGGCCGTGAATACGAATGATACCGTCGCTCACAGAGACGATAGTACCTTCGTTACGCGCTTCGCTCTTTACATCAAACTGCGCAATGCGCTGCTTGATCAGCTCGGCGATTTCAGTGGAATTCAGTTGCATGCTCTAATACCCCAATCAAGATTGCAGCGCGTCAGCCATGCGATCCAGCTTACCGCGGACTGTGCCGTCGATTACCAGATCACCGGCCTTGATGAGCACCCCGGCCATCAAGGACGCATCAATGCTGCAATTCAGCTTCACTTTGCGCGCGAGACGTTGTTCCAGAGAAGCCTGAATATTGGCTTTCTGCTGGTCGGTCAGTGCAATCGCCGATGTCACGTCAGCCTGAACTTCTTTATCCAGTTCAGCCTTGAACACCACAAATTCGGCAACGACCGCCGGCAGCACACCCAAGCGACCATTCTCAGCCATTACCCGGATCAGGTTCTGGCCATGCTCGTCGAGTTGCTCACCGCAGATGCTGACAAACAGTTTTGCCAGCTCTTCGGCAGCCACAGAGCCGTTTACCAGGGAGTGGATGGTCTCGTTCTTCGCTACTTCCGCAGCGAAGCTGAGCATCCCCAGCCACTGATCAACCGCCTTGTGCTCAACGGCAAACTCGAAAGCAGCCTTGGCGTAGGGGCGAGCGATTGTAGTCAGTTCAGACATAGCCCCGTTCCCGTTACAGTTCTGCTACCAGTTTGTCGACGATGTCGCTGTTGGCAGCCTGGTCGATTTGGCGCGCCAGGATCTTCTCTGCACCAGCAATGGCAAGAGCAGCAACCTGCTTGCGCAGTTCTTCTTTGGCACGATGACGTTCAGCTTCAATCTCGGCACGGCCTTGAGCCAGGATTTTCTCCCGCTCAGACTGAGCTCCGACAGTTGCCTCATCAATGATCTGGGCCTTGCGTTTGTTGGCCTGTTCAATGATTTCAGCAGCCTGGAGCTTGGCTTCTTTCAGCTGATCGACGGCGTTGGCCTTGGCCAAATCCAGATCTTTCTTGGCACGCTCTGCAGAAGAGAGACCGTCAGCAATAGCTTTCTGACGGGCTTCGATGGCAGCAATCAACGGCGGCCATACGTACTTCATGCAAAACACTACGAAGAAGAAAAAAGCAATTGCTTGGCCGAGGAGGGTGGCGTTGATATTCACAGCCGATGTCCTCTTTAGTTAGTTAATGGGTTATGCCTGGAGATGTCGTAACGACTTAGCCAGCAACCGCAAACATCACGTACAGACCCAGACCAACGGCGATCATCGGGATCGCATCGACCAGACCCATTACGATGAAGAACTGGGTACGCAGAACAGGGATCAGGTCAGGTTGACGAGCAGCACCTTCCAGGAATTTACCACCCAGAATACCGATACCGATGGAAGCGCCGATAGCAGCCAGACCCATCATCATTGCAGCAGCGATGTACAGCAGGTCCATGTTCAAGTTTTCCATGAGGATCTCCATTTATTTAGATGTAATTGATTGTATAAAAAGGATTATTTGAGTCGCATTATCAATGGTCTTCCTGCGCCATCGACAGATAGACGATGGTCAGAACCATGAAGATGAATGCCTGCAAAGTGATGATCAGGATGTGGAAAATTGCCCAAGGCACGGACAGGATCCACTGTGACCACCAGGGTAGCAAACCCGCAATCAGGATAAAGATCAGTTCGCCAGCATACATGTTGCCGAACAGTCGAAGACCCAGAGAGACCGGTTTGGATACCAGCGTAACAGTTTCCAGGATGAGGTTAACCGGGATGGCCGCCGGGTGGTTGAAAGGCTGAAGAGTCAGCTCCTTCACAAACCCGCCGATACCCTTGACCTTGATGCTGTAGTACAGGATCAAGAAGAACACGCCCAAAGCCATGGACATGGTGATGTTAACGTCAGCGGAGGGAACCACACGCAGATAGGGAATACCCATCAATTGTGCAGCGTGAGGGATAAAGTCAACGGGGATCAGATCCATGAAGTTCATCAGGAAGATCCACACAAACACCGTCAGCCCCAAAGGTGCGATGACCTTGTTGCGACCGTGAAAGATGTCTTTGACGTTACCATTCACAAACTCGACCAGCATCTCCACAAAGCACTGCAGCTTACCCGGCACCCCGCTGGTAGCGTTGACGGCTACTTTGCGGAACAACAGGATAAACAGGGCGCCTAGCACGACGGAAAATACCATTGAGTCGATATTGACCGTCCAGAACCCGGACCCGACTTGCAGGTGGGTCAGGTGGTGGGAGATATATCCCTGAGGAGTCAGGACTTCTCCGGTTGCAGACATGAGTTTTCCTAATAGTGGTTGTTAAGCGTGAATGAGACTATCCACTGTACAACGAGGGCGAGGATATAAGTGGCGAAAAACGAGACGGTAACGACCTCGACTCCCGCACCAAACATCAGGGCGAATAGACCTGTTGTAGTAATGAGCTTAATCCCTGCCCCACCATAAAAGTCCCGCAGAACCAGACCCACACTCTCGGCCGTTACCTTGCGGCGCAGTACCCAGAGAGTGAACAAGGCTTGAGGAACCCAGTACATCCCCCCTCCGTAAAGGGCGGAATAACCGGCGCTGGCACCAGTCAGGTAATACCAGACGGCACTCATCGCCAGGATCAGGACCAGCTGACAAACGAGCATAACCAAGGCCAGTGTCAAACCTTCCAAGGCTATTTTCTGCTTCACCAACCTACCCCTGAACATTACAGAACTGTAAAAAATCGGGATCCGAAGACCCCATGTTAACAGCTCTAAAAGCCGGTCAAATTATACCCTTGAGGGCCACTATTGCAATATGACAAAAATCCTTAATTTTTGCGGCTTTCAGCGCAAAATCAGGGTTATGCCCATATCAAAAGGAATGGATGTTTTATTACTACAAAAAGCGTAAAAATCACGATTCCGACACGCCAAAATAGCCCAATATGCGGTCCAAATCGGACAAGTTCTCGTAACTAATTACTAACTTTCCGCTATCCCGCTTGCCAGGCTGAAGTTGTACCTGATTGCCAATTTTTTCAGCCAGCTGGCGCTCCAGGTAACCGAACTGGGGATCGCGAACCGGCTCGACCCTGGCTTTTGCCGGCTCCAGCGCCTTTTGCACCAGTTTTTCGGTATCACGCACAGTCAGCCCTTTCTGGGCAACCAACTTGGCCAGTTCGGACTGGGCCTGGCCACTCAGGGCCAGCAGGGCACGGGCGTGGCCCATGTCGAGATCGCCATGCTCGACGAAACGCTTCACGTCATCGTTGAGCTGGTTGAGACGCAACAGGTTGGTCACCGTGGTGCGGGACTTGCCCACCGCCTCGGCCACCTGCTGGTGGGTGAGTTCAAATTCGGTCAGCAGTCGCTGCAGGGCGACCGCCTCTTCGATGGCATTGAGATCTTCACGCTGGATGTTCTCAATCAGCGCGATGGCCACCGCCGCTTCGTCAGGTACATCCTTGACGATGCAGGGTACCACCTCGAGCCGGGCCAGCTGGGACGCGCGCCAGCGCCGCTCACCAGCGATGATTTCAAAAGAGTGTTCGGCGACCGGGCGCACCACGATGGGCTGGATCACCCCCTGGGCGCGGATGGAGTTGGCCAGTTCTTCCAGCGCATCCTGCGACATGTCCTTGCGCGGCTGGTATTTGCCCGAGTGCAGCCACTCAACCGGCAGCTTGCGCAGCTCACCCTGATTGGTCGGGGCCATAGCCTGCTCGGTACGTTGATCGCTCATCACCTGTTTCTGGCGGGCAGCCGTGCTGGTACTGAGCAGAGCATCCAGCCCCTTGCCCAGTCCACGTTTTTTCGGAGTCATACGCTCTCTCGGTCTGCGATGGTCGCCTGACGTTCCTGCTCCTGGCGACGCAGGATCTCGCCAGCCAGAGCCAGGTAGGCCTTGGCGCCCACCGATGATTTGTCATAGTGCATGGCCGGCGCACCGAAACTCGGCGCCTCCGCCAGTCTGACGTTGCGGGGAATGATGGTGCGGTAGACCTTGTCGCCGAAGTGCTGTTTTAGCTGATCGGACACATCATTGGCCAGCCGGTTGCGATGATCGTACATGGTACGCAGCACCCCTTCGATCTTGAGATCGGGATTGACCACAGCGGCCAGCTTGCTGATGGTGTCGACCAGGGCGGTGAGCCCCTCCAGCGCATAGTATTCACACTGCATGGGCACCAGCACGGAGTCGGCGGCGGCCATGGCATTCACGGTCAGCATGTTGAGGGAAGGGGGACAGTCGATGAAGACGTAGTCGTACTTGTCCCGCACCGAGGCCAGCGCATTGCGCAGGCGGATCTCGCGGGCGAAAAACTCCATCAGGCGGATTTCGGCCGCGGTCACGTCGGCGTTGGCGGCGATCAGGTGATAGCCACCGGAAGTTTCGGGGATGATCACCTCGCTGATGGGGGCATCTTCGATCAGCAGCTCATAGGCGGTGCGCTCGACTTCGTACTTGTCGACGCCGCTGCCCATGGTGGCATTGCCCTGCGGATCCAGATCGATCACCAGCACCTTGCGCCGGGTGGCGGCCATGGAGGCGGCCAGGTTCACACAGGTGGTGGTTTTACCCACTCCACCCTTCTGGTTGGCTATGGCAATGACTTTTCCCACACTATCCCCTAAATGAAACTGCGACCCTATTCGGGCTGGATATGTTTGAATTCCAGCAGATGACGTTCGCCTTCCAGCTCTGGCACCCGCAACTCATGACAGGCTACCAGACGGATATTGGCAGGCAACTGGGCCAGCTCCTCTGCGGGATATTGTCCCTTGAGTGCGAGGAAGCTGCCCTGTTCTGACGGCAGGTGGTGACACCAGCTCAGCATGTCCTCCAGCGAAGCGAACGCTCTGCTGAGTACACCATCAAACCCGACTTCGGGTTGATACTCTTCCACCCGGGATTTGACCGGCGTCACATTGGTCAACCCCAGCTCCAGAATGACCTGGCGGATGAAGTTGATCCGTTTGCCCAGACTGTCCAGCAGAACGAACTGCTTGTCCGGGTTGATGATGGCCAGCGGCAGTCCAGGCAAGCCGGGACCGGTCCCCACATCGATGAAACGCTCCCCGTGCAAGTGGGGGCTTACCACCAGACTGTCGAGGATATGCTTGACCAGCATGGCGTCCGGATCACGAACCGAGGTGAGATTGTAAGCCTTGTTCCACTTGTGCAGCAACTCGACCAGCTGCACCAGTTGGCTCTTTTGGGTATCGGTGATAACAATTCCGGCCTGCATGAGCAGGCCGTTCAATCTTTCCAGCATATTTTCCAACGGTAAGAATCCTCAGGCGGTTTTACGCAGCAGGCCGTGTTTTTTCAGGTGCACCAACAGAATGGAGATGGCCGCCGGGGTGATGCCGGAGATGCGGGAAGCCTGGCCAATGGTCTGCGGCTTGGCATCGTTGAGCTTGGCTTTCACCTCGTTGGAGAGGCCATTCACATCGCGATAGTCGAGATCCAGCGGCAACAGGGTGTTCTCGTTGCGCAGCTGCTTCTCCACTTCGTCCTGCTGACGATCGATGTAACCGGCGTACTTGATCTGGATTTCCACCTGCTCGGCAGCGGCAGGATCCGCCACGGCGGGGCCGATCCCTTCGATGGTCATCAGGGCATCGTAGGTCACTTCCGGACGACGCAGCAGCTCTTCCAGGCTCTGTTCGCGCGTCAGCGGGGTGTTGACCAGGGCGTTGACCGCCTCCAGCGACGGATGCTGCGGGTGGATCCAGGTCGAGCGCATACGCTGACGCTCCAGCTCTACCTGCTCCATCTTGGCGTTGAACTTGCTCCAGCGCTCGTCATCCACCAGACCCAGCTCGCGACCGATGGTGGTCAGGCGGATATCGGCGTTGTCTTCACGCAGCAGCAGACGATATTCGGCACGGCTGGTGAACATGCGATAGGGTTCACGGGTACCCAGGGTGGAGAGGTCGTCCATCATCACGCCCATGTAGGCCTGATCCCGGCGAGGGTTCCAGGGATCCTTGTCCTGCGCACGCAGGGCTGCGTTCAGACCGGCCATCAGGCCTTGTGCTGCCGCCTCTTCGTAACCGGTCGTCCCGTTGATCTGGCCAGCGAAGAACAGGTTTGGAATGCACTTGCTCTCCATGTTGGCCTTGAGATCCCGCGGATCGAAGAAATCGTACTCGATGGCATAACCCGGGCGGGTGATGTGGGCATTCTCGAAGCCACGCACGGAGCGAACGATCTGCACCTGCACGTCAAACGGCAAGCTGGTGGAGATCCCGTTCGGGTAAAGCTCATGGGTGGTCAGGCCTTCCGGCTCGACGAAGATCTGGTGCGCAGTCTTGTCGGCAAAGCGGGTGATCTTGTCCTCGATCGACGGGCAGTAGCGCGGGCCAATCCCTTCGATCACCCCGGCGTACATGGGGCTGCGATCCAGGTTATTGCGGATCACATCGTGGGTGCGCTCGTTGGTATGGGTAACGTAGCAAGGCACCTGACGGGGATGCTGGCTGGCATCACCGATGAAAGAGAATACCGGACGCGGGTCGTCACCGTGCTGCTCCTGCATTACGGAGAAATCGACGCTGCGGGCATCGATGCGGGGCGGAGTGCCGGTCTTGAGGCGATCGATGCGCAGCGGCAGTTCGCGCAGGCGCTGGGCGAGGGCGATCGAGGGAGGATCCCCGGCACGGCCGCCCTTGTAGTTCTCCATCCCGATATGGATCAAACCATTCAGGAAGGTGCCTACGGTCAATACCACAGTCTTGCCGCTAATGCGGATCCCGCTCTGGGTCACCACACCGGCAACACGATCCCCATCCATGATGAGATCGTCACAGGCCTGCTGGAAGATCTTCAGGTTGGGGTAGTTCTCCAGCATCTGGCGCACGACAGCCTTGTAAAGCAGGCGATCTGCCTGAGCGCGGGTAGCGCGTACTGCCGGCCCTTTGGATGAGTTGAGAGTGCGGAACTGGATCCCGCCAAGATCGATGGCACGAGCCATGATCCCGCCGAGAGCGTCAACTTCCTTGACCAGGTGTCCCTTGCCGATCCCGCCGATCGCCGGGTTGCAGGACATATGCCCCAGCGTATCGATATTGTGGGTCAGCAACAGGGTATTCATGCCCATACGGGCTGCCGCTGTTGCTGCTTCGGTTCCGGCATGACCGCCACCGACGACGATCACATCAAATTGTTCATGGTATTGCATTGGGATCACCTTGATCTGCACGCCTGAAGATCTGTATTTGCCTGGGCTAAAAGGCGGAACATTCTATCTGTTTCACGCCCTGAGGGGAACGTCTACTTAACGTTCAGTATGAAGAGAGGATCCACTAAATAGATCTTAAGGATCTTTAGATCGATCTTTTACTGGATCTTTTATTAGGATCAGCAAGATCTGTTGATAAGCACTTTTTGATCATAAAGATCATTCAGTTAAAGGCGATCCCAGCTTGTGGAAAAGCTTGGATCCTGGCTCCTTGAACCATGGGACAACCCTGACTTTTATGCACAGCGCAAACCTGCACAAGATCTCATTCATAGGATAACTATAGGTTTTACAGAGGTTAAACCTGTAGTTATGCACATTTATATGGATTGCTGTGGGTAACCGTGTAGAACAACTTGGCAAGATCCAGCTGTTAATAACCTGGTGGATAGCCGATCTGGGGATAAGTCGGGAGATCGCACTTTTATTGCGGATCTCCCGTGAGTGATCAGGCGATCATGGTCATCCAGTTATGGATCCAGGCTTCTGCTGCATCTTCCGGTATCTCGTAACGGGTTACATCGATATCGAGCCGTTCGCCGATCCGGCTGGCACCGCACTCGGCCAGCAGCCGATCCAACGTCTTGCCGCCCTGACAGAAGGTGTCATAACTGCTGTCACCAAGAGCGATCACTCCATATTTCAGTGAGTTAAGATCCGGATGCTGCTCGGCAAGATCCTTGGCGAAGGGCTGCAGGTTGTCCGGTATATCTCCTGCACCATGGGTGGAAGTGACCACCAGCAGGATGGATCCGGGCTCATCCAGTACCTCGGTCAGCGAGGCAGGGTTGTGGATCCGGGTCTGGTGACCCGCCTGTTCCAGTAGATTGGCCACATGATCGGCGACATATTCGGCGGCCCCCAGCATGGAACCGACGACGATATTGAGTTTTGCCATGGAATGGATCCTGATTCAGAGAAAAGAGGCGAAGCCGGATTCTAACTCCAAAGGATGTGGATAAATATGGATAAAGCTTGGGGATAATGGATCCACTCAGAGATAGCAGTGGATCTTGTCTCTGTGAGGCCAGCTGGGTGGTGCTGTTGAGCGGATGAAATAAAAGAGGCTTGTCAGGATACTTGGGGGCCATTCCCGATGGCATTTTAAGGCGGCTGTGCTCTTTCTACTTCCTTTTCATCAAGTGCTTGAGCATGTGAAATGGTGGGGATTTTCCTTTATTGCACGATATAAAGCAGCAGTAAGGAGGTGCTTACTTCATGTGGTGTCTGCGCCGCCTCTAGGTTGGTGGATGAAAAACGCGCAATAAAAAGCCCGGGATGAACCCGGGCTTTTTATTGTCTGCCGAATTGACTTACTTCCCGATGCAGAAGCTGGAGAAGATGCGACCCAGCAGATCGTCGGAGCTGAATTCGCCGGTGATCTCGGAGAGCGACTCCTGCGCGAGGCGCAGCTCTTCGGCGACCAGTTCGCCAGCCACAAACACTTCCAGCTGCTCTTTGGCCACCAGCAGGCGCTCGGCGGCGCGCTCCAGTGCATCCAGATGGCGGCGGCGGGCCATAAAGCCCCCTTCGGTGTTGCCCTGGAAGCCCATGCAGGCCTTCAGGTGCTCGCGCAGGGCGGGCAGCCCCAGCTCGGTCTTGGCGGAGATGCGGTAGACGGCGTGGCCCTGCTCCTGGCTCGGTGCCAGATCTTCGCCAGTCAGGTCGGCCTTGTTGCGAATCACGGTGAGGCCGATGTTTTTTGGCAACCGATCAACAAATTCCGGCCAGATCTCCCGCGGGTCGACCGCGTCTGTGGTGGTGCCATCCACCATAAACAGCACCCGATCTGCCTGTTCAATCTCGGCCCAGGCGCGTTCGATACCGATCTGCTCCACCTTGTCCTGGGTGTCGCGCAGGCCGGCGGTGTCGATGATGTGCAGCGGCATGCCATCGAGATGGATATGCTCGCGCAACACGTCGCGGGTGGTACCGGCAATCTCGGTGACGATGGCTGACTCACGGCCTGCCAGAGCGTTGAGTAGGCTCGATTTGCCGGCGTTGGGACGACCGGCGATCACCACCTTCATCCCTTCCCGCAGCAGTGCGCCCTGCTTGGCTTCACCACGCACGTCGTCCAGCTCGGACATGATGGCGTAGAGGTCGCCCGCCACCTTGCCATCAGATAAGAAGTCGATCTCCTCGTCCGGGAAGTCGATGGCCGCTTCCACATAGATGCGCAGCCGGGTCAGGTTTTCCACCAGCTGCTGGATCTTGCTGGAGAACTGCCCCTGCAGGGAGTGCATGGCGCTGCGGGCAGCCTGTTCGCTGGAGGCTTCGATAAGGTCGGCAATCGCCTCGGCCTGGGCCAGATCCAGCTTGTCGTTGATGAAGGCGCGCTCGCTGAACTCGCCGGGGCGGGCAGGGCGGATCCCTTCAATTTGCAGAATGCGGCGGATCAGCATGTCCATGATGACGGGGCCGCCATGGCCCTGCAGCTCCAGCACATCTTCGCCCGTGAAGCTGTTGGGGGCCTTGAACAGCAGGGCGATGCCCTGATCCAGTACTTCGCCTTGCTCATCCCTGAACGGCAGATATTCGGCGTAGCGTACCCGCGGGCACTTGCCGAGCACTATCTCGGCAACCTGTTCGGCGGCGGGGCCGGATACCCGGACTATGCCGACGCCACCACGGCCGGGGGCGGTGGCCTGGGCCACGATCGTATCTGTAGTCATCTTGCTTGGCTCGTTTGTTCGCTGATAGGAAAACGTAGTGGGAGACATTGTAATAAAAAAGGCGGCCCGAAGGCCGCCTCTTTTGTCATCACGGGAAGATTAGCTGCGCATCAGTTACGAGTGTGCAGGCCTTTCTTCTCCAGCTGACGATAGATGATGGTCTGCTGGGTGATGGAGATAACGTTGCTCACCAGCCAGTAGAGAGTCAGACCAGCCGGGAACCAGAGGAACATGAAAGTGAAGATGATCGGCATGAACTGCATCACTTTCTGCTGCATCGGGTCGGTAATGGTGGTCGGGCTCATCTTCTGCAGATACCACATGGAAGCACCCATGAGGATTGGCAGCACGAAGAAGGGGTCCTTCACTGACAGGTCGGTGATCCACAGGGCGAACGGCGCGTGGCGCAGCTCAACAGACTCCATCAGTGCCCAGTAGAGGGCAATGAAGATGGGCATCTGAACCAGGATCGGCAGACAGCCACCGAGCGGATTGACCTTCTCCTTCTTGTACAGCTCCATCATGCCCTGAGACATCTTCTGGCGATCGTCGCCGAAGCGCTCGCGCAGGGCCGCAATCTTGGGTTGCAGCATGCGCATCTTGGCCATGGAGGTGTACTGGGCCTTGGTCAGCGGGAACATGATGCCGCGCACCAGCAGGGTCAGCATGATGATGGCCACACCCCAGTTCTGGACGAAGCCGTGGAACACGGTCAGCAGCCAGTGCAGCGGTTGGGCGATGAACCACAGCCAGCCGTAATCGACGGTCAGGTCGAGGTGGTTTGCCACCTTGGCCATCTGGTCTTGCAGCTTGGGACCAACCCACAGTTTGCTGGTCACTTCGGCCTGTTGACCGGCAGCCACGTCAACCAGCGGCGCCTTGTAACCGATGATGGCCTGGCCTTTGCCCGGGATCACTCGGCTGTAGAAGCTGTTGGTATCGTTTGCGTTCGGAGCCCAAGCAGAGACGAAGTAGTGTTGCAGCATGGCGACCCAACCACCCTTGGTGGTCTTGCTCAGGTCGGCATCCTTCATCTCGTCGAAGGTGTACTTCTTGTAGCGGGTATCTTCAGTGGAGAAGGCACCGCCGCGGTAAGCACTGGCTACCATGGCATGGCCTTGCTGGTCTTTAGGAGTTGCTACAGTCTGCTTCAGCTGACCGTAGAACTGCACCTGTACCGGCTCGGCGGATTTGTTGTCGATCTTGTAGTCGACGCCAACGGCATAGTCACCACGCTTGAGGATGAACTCCTTGGTGAAGACAACGCCCTTGCTGTCGGTCCAGGTCATCGGTACGACGACTTGATCCTGACCATCGGCCAGCTGGTAGCTGGTCTGGGCGGCTTCATAGGTGGGACGACCCTGGGCCTGGCTGTCAGGACCATCGCGACCAACCAGACCGCTCTGGGCAACATAGAGATGCTCAGGCTGGCTGGTCAGCAGTACGAACGGTTGATCCTTGCCTTCTTCCAGCTTGTGGGCCAGCAGTTCAGCAGAGACGATGTCGCCACCCTGGGTATCCAGAGTCAGCTTGAGCACGTCAGAGGAGACGGTGATCAGCTTGCGTGCGGCAGTCGCATTGGCTTGCTCGGAAACCTGAGGAATATCACCGGATTGACCGGCTTCAGGTACGAAATGTTCGGTTTGGGCCACGGTAGTCGGGGCCGGCTTGGGAGCCTTGTCGGACTCCCACTGTTGCCAGAGCAAAAAGCTCACGAACAGCAAACCGATCAGGAGTAGATTGCGTTGTGATTCCATAGTCTTCAGTTTCTTCGCTTTGGTTGCGGAACCGGGTCATAACCACCCTCGGATAAGGGATGGCATTTTAATAGACGTTTGCTGGCTAACCAAACGCCTTTTATGAAACCGTGAAGTCGGATTGCTTCTATCGCAAATTGGGAACAAGTCGGGGTAAAACGGCAGCGCGGCCCCAGCAGGGGACTAATGATTAGCTGATACAGACGTATCAGTTTGATAGCTACCCATTGCAACGGCGTGACAGAGTGCGCCATAGCTTTTCCAGTAACTTGAACAGTTCCTCGTTATCCATCTCTTTCACACCGGCCTTGGCGATCACCACGATGTCGATAGCGGGCAGCTGATGTTGTTTGAGGCGGAAACTTTCCCGAACCACCCGTTTGACACGGTTACGCCAGACGGCACGCTTGAGTGCTTTTTTGGGCACAGCGAGACCAAGACGAGGGTGTTCGAGCGAATTGGGAGAGGCGAGAAGAGTAATCTGCGGAGAGGCGGCCCGGACAGGCTCGGCGAAAACGCGTTTGAAGTGTTCGGGAGTTAACAGACGTAACTCCCGAGAGAAGGTGTGCTGGGTAGGCATTAGACTACCAGGCGGGCACGACCCTTGGCACGACGAGCGGCCAGAACTTTACGACCGTTGGCAGTTGCCATGCGGGCGCGGAAACCGTGAGAGCGCTTGCGCTTCAGGTTGGACGGTTGAAAAGTACGTTTCATGATTCGATTCCGTATTACTGTACAGTTTTGATTGTCACACTTAGCCGACGCGCCAGCTATAGCGTGTGACGACTAGCAAAAGAGGCCGAATTCTAAACAGAGTTCGGCTTTTAGTCAATCCGCCGTTCCCTCTCATCCTGCGGTGGTCTTGAAAAGGCCACTGCCGAGCGTGAGGATCCAGAGGATCGAGGGCTCCGGATTATACTGGCAACCCGGTGTTAAACAAGGGATCCCTCAATAAAAAAGGCGGCCAGGCCGCCAAAGAGAGAGCTATTTAAGGACTTTCCGCAAGAACTCCCGGGTACGGGGATCCTTGGGATCGACCAATATCTGATCCGGCGGGCCCTGCTCCACGATCCGGCCACCTTCCATGAAGATCACCCTATCGGCCACATCCCGTGCGAATTCAATCTCGTGGGTTACCACCACCATGGTCTGGTGCTGGCTAGCCAGCTTTTTCATCAGCCCGAGCACTTCATCGACCCACTCCGGATCGAGCGCCGAGGTGGGCTCGTCAAACAGGATTACCTTGGAGTGGGCCGCCATGGCGCGGCCGATGCCGACCCGTTGCTGCTGGCCGCCCGACAGTGAGGCCGGATAGGCGTCCCGCTTGTCGGCAAGACCAATGTCCTCCAGGATGCCGAGGGCGGTAGCACGAGCTTCCGCCTTCGGCTGTTTCCAGACGGTGATCAACCCTTCAGCGATGTTGTCCAGCGCCGTCTTGTTGGCAAACAGGGCGTAGTTCTGGAATACGAAGGAGGCGCGCTTGCGCAGCTCGATGGCCTGCTGCTCGCTGGCATTTGCCAGATTGAGCTGCAGATCGTCGATGGCAAGCGAACCCGCATCCGGGGTCTCCAGCAGGTTCAGGCAGCGCAGCAGGGTCGATTTGCCGGTGCCGGAGGGGCCGATAATGACCACTATCTCCCCCTTCTTTACCTCGAGATCGATGCCGTTGAGCACCTGATTGCCGTGATATGCCTTGGAGAGGCCGGTTAGCTTGATCATGAGAGCCCTCCTTTAATAGGCACGGTTGAGACGAATTTCCAGCAGGTGCTGCAAGCGGGTGAAGAAGATGACCACCACCCAATAGATGAGCGCCACCGCCATGAAGCTCTCGAAGAACTTGAAGGAGGAAGAGGCTTCCATCTGTGCCTTGCCCATGATCTCGGCCACACCCAGGGTAAAGGCCAGCGAGGTGCTTTTGATCATGTCGATGAAGTAGTTCATCAGCGACGGGGTGGCGATGCGTGCCGCCTGCGGCAAGATGATCCGTTGCATTGCCTGCAGCCGGCTCATGCCGATGCTGAGCGCTGCTTCCATCTGGCTTTTGTGAATACCCAGGATCGACGCCCTGATCGACTCGGCCATGTAGGCGGCAAAGTGGAGGGTCAAACCTATGATGGCAGCGGTAAAGGCATCCATCCCGGAAAATATGTGGAACAGTTGCGGTAGCCCGTAATAGAGCAGAAACAGCTGGACGAGCAGCGGTGTACCCCGAAAGAACGAGATATAGAGCATCGCCAGCCAGTGGATCACGGGGATGCGAAAGACCCGTACTATCGCCAGGGCCAGCGACAGTACGAGTGCCAACGCGAATCCCCACAGGGCCATCTCCATCGTGGTGCCCAGATATTTGAGCAGGATGGGAAACAGCCCCAAGGTGTACTCGATATCGAAGTGCATCATTTATTTGTCGGTGATGTCGGACGCGAACCATTTCTCGGAGATTTGACGCAGGGAGCCATCCTTGCGCATGGCGGTCAGCGCTTCATCGACCTTCTTCAGCAGCGCCTGCTTCTCCGGGGTCTTCAGGAAGGGCAGGGCGTTCTCGATCGTCTCGAACGGTGCGCCAGCCTGTTGCAGCGGCAGCTTGGACTCCTTGATCAGCTGGGCGGTGGAGACGCGGTCCATCACGAAGGCGTCGATGCGGCCCAGCGCGACATCCTGCTCGAAGGCGGAGTCATAGGTGCGGATATCGATCTTGTGGTTCGGATCATTCTTGCGCAGCAGCTCTTCAAAGTTGGAGCCCAGGTTGACCGCGACCTTTTTGCCTTCCAGATCCTTGATGCCGTGGATGGTGTTGTTGCCCTGACGGACCACGATCTGGGCGCCGTCATAGACGTAGGGCTGGGAGAAGTCGTACTTCGCCTTGCGCTCGTCAGTGATGGTGATCTGGTTGGATATGGTATCGACACGGCCGGTTTCCAGCATGCCGAACAGCCCGGAGAAGCTGGCGGTCACGAACTCGACTTTGTAGCCGGTACGCTCGCCGATCTGGTTCCACATATCCACTTCAAAGCCCTGCAGCTTGTCTTGCTTGACGAAAGTGAACGGGAAGTACTTGCCGGACATGCCGACCTTGATGGTTTCCTGGGCGATGGCCTGACCAGACAGGGTGGCCAACAGGATGGCTGCGCCGGAAATAAGCTTGATGGAAGTTTTCATGGGGTTTCTCTCTCTAAATGTCTTGTATTTGTAGTTGTAATAACTGCTTTGGCGCTGATGTTATTGGAATAAAATTTAAAAAATAAATGACATTTGGTTATATGAAATAACGGGAGTGCAGCATGAGATCCGCCAGTTGCAGCAGTGGATCAAGCTGTGGGTAACTTTGGGGATGAAAGATGATCCGGAGGCGCTGGATCCTTGAAAGTCAAGGATCTTATTTGCTGGATCCGTGGGGGCACGGCTGGAGATCCGGCGGCTAAAAACGTAGAATAGCCGGTCTTTAGTTAATCAATCGACAGGAGTTTAGAGTGACTGCTTCGCTATGGCAGCAGTGCCTTAACCGGCTGCAAGATGAGTTGCCCTCGGCAGAATTCAGCATGTGGATCCGGCCGCTTCAAGCGGAGTTGAGTGACAATACTCTGACCCTGTATGCACCGAATCGCTTCGTTCTGGACTGGGTACGAGACAAGTATCTCATCCGGGTGAACGGCATCATTAACGAACTTTGCGGGGTCGATGGCCCCGCCCTGCGTTTTGATATTGGCAATCGTCCCCACCCCGTCACCGTCGCTGCAAGCAGAGCGCCGGCGCAGGGTGCTGCGCCTGTGAATAACTTGCAGAAGAGCTGGGAAAGCAAGGCTGAAACCAAGCCCGAGCCGAATCACAAGAGCAACACCAACGTGAACTATACCTTCGAGAATTTCGTCGAGGGTAAGTCCAACCAGTTGGCTCGTGCGGCGGCCCGTCAGGTGGCGGACAATCCGGGTGGTGCTTACAACCCGCTGTTCCTCTACGGCGGTACGGGTTTGGGTAAAACCCACCTGCTGCACGCCGTTGGCAATGCCATCAAGGAGAGCAAAAAAGATGCGAAAGTCATCTATATGCACTCCGAGCGGTTCGTGCAGGACATGGTGAAAGCGCTGCAAAACAACGCCATTGAAGAGTTCAAGCGTTACTATCGCAGCGTCGATGCCCTGCTCATCGATGACATCCAGTTCTTCGCCAACAAGGAGCGCTCCCAGGAGGAGTTCTTCCATACCTTCAACGCCTTGCTCGAAGGCAACCAGCAGATCATCCTCACCTCGGATCGCTATCCGAAAGAGATCAACGGTGTCGAGGATCGCCTCAAGTCCCGCTTCGGCTGGGGCCTGACCGTGGCGATCGAGCCTCCTGAGCTGGAGACTCGCGTCGCCATCCTGATGCGCAAGGCGGACGAGAACCAGATCCACCTGCCGGACGAAGTGGCCTTCTTCATCGCCAAACGGCTGCGTTCCAACGTCCGTGAACTGGAAGGGGCCCTCAACCGGGTGATCGCCAACGCCAACTTCACCGGTCGCGCCATCAACATCGACTTCGTACGCGAAGCGCTGCGCGATCTGCTGGCGTTGCAGGAGAAGCTGGTCACCATCGACAATATCCAGAAGACGGTGGCGGAGTACTACAAGATCAAGCTTGCGGATCTGCTCTCCAAGCGCCGTTCCCGCTCCGTGGCCCGCCCGCGCCAGCTGGCGATGGCACTGGCCAAGGAGCTGACCAATCACAGTTTGCCGGAGATAGGTGATGCCTTTGGTGGCCGTGACCATACCACCGTTCTTCATGCCTGCCGCAAGATCGAGCAGCTGAAGGAGGAGAGTCACGACATCAAGGAGGACTACTCCAACCTGATCCGTACCCTTTCTTCCTGATAACGGAGAGCACAGATGCAGCTCGAAATTAGCCGTGAGGCCCTGTTACGTCCTCTGCAACTGGTGTCCGGTGCCCTGGGTGGCCGACCGACCCTGCCGATCCTCGGCAATGTGCTGCTTGATGTCAGCAACGGTCTGCTGTCGCTGACCGGTACCGATCTCGAAGTAGAGATGATCGGTCAGGTCTATCTGAATGGCTCCAGCGAAGATGGTCGCACCACTGTGCCGGCGCGCAAGCTGCTGGACATCTGCCGTGGTCTGCCTGAAGGCGCTGAAATCCGCCTCAACACCGAAGGAGATCGCCTGATCATCCGTTCTGGCCGTTCCCGTTTCAATCTGTCGACCCTGCCGGCGACTGAGTATCCGAACATCGAGGATTGGGAGTCCGTGCTCGAGTTCGATATCAGCCAGCTGGAGCTGAAGAAGCTGATCGATGCGACCCAGTTCTCCATGGCCAGCCAGGACGTGCGTTACTACCTGAACGGCATGCTGTTCGAGAGTGAAGGTCACGGTCTGCGTACCGTGGCGACCGACGGTCACCGTCTGGCCACCTGCCGCCGTGAGGTTGTAGGGGAATCGCTGCCCGATCATCAGGTTATCCTGCCGCGTAAAGGGGTGCTGGAGCTGGTGCGTCTGCTGGAAGCGGAAGACAAGCCGGTACGACTGCAGATCGGTCGCAGCAACCTGCGTGCCGCCCTCGACGGCTTCATCTTCACCTCCAAGCTGGTGGATGGCCGTTTCCCGGACTGGCGCCGCGTCATTCCGCGTAACAGCGACAAGGCTCTGATCGCCGGTCGCGAGGATCTGCGTCAGGCGTTTGCCCGCGCGGCGATCCTCTCCAACGAAAAATTCCGTGGGGTGCGTCTCAATCTGCAGGAAAACCTGCTGCGCATTACCGCCAACAACCCGGAACAGGAAGAAGCGGAAGAGCTGCTTGACGTACAATACGCTGCTGGCGAGATGGAGATCGGATTCAACGTCTCTTATGTGCTGGACGTGCTGAATACGTTAAAATGTGAGCAAATCCGGGTTAGCCTGAGCGATTCCGTCAGCAGCGCCATTATTGAGGATTTTGAAAATCAGGATGCTCAGTACGTGGTAATGCCGATGCGGATCTAGTCGTGTCTCTGGTCAAACTCCAGCTCAGCGACTTTCGCAATATCCAGCAAGCCAGTCTCGCGTTGTCACCCGGCCTCAATATTCTGGTCGGGTGCAATGGCAGCGGCAAGACCAGCGTGCTGGAAGCCATTCACTACCTTGGTCTGGGGCGCTCCTTTCGCACTCATCTGACCGGGCGGGTTATCCGCCAGGGGGAGAGGGCGTTTACCCTGTTTGCCCAGTGCGAACTGGAGGGGCGTCAGGTGCCTATCGGTCTTGCCAAGGACAAGAGTGGCGAGACCCAGCTCAAGATTGCCGGGGCGCAGGCGCAGCGATTGGCCGATCTGGCCGAACTGCTGCCGGTGCAACTCATCCATCCGGATGGCTTCAATCTGCTGACCGGGGGGCCGCAGGCTCGTCGGGCCTGGCTTGATTGGGGGGTGTTTCATCAGGAACCCACCTTCTTCGCCCTGTGGGGACGGGTGCGGCGGCTGCTGAAACAGCGCAATGCGCTGCTGCGCCAGAGCACCCAATATCGCCAGCTGGCGTTCTGGGATCAGGAGCTGGTGCGGCTGGGTGGTGAACTGGCAGGCTTTCGCGCCAGTTATTGTCAGGCCATTACACCCCTGATCAAGGAGATGACGGCGGATTTTCTGCCGGAATTCGATATCAGTCTTGGTTTTTACCGGGGCTGGGAGAAAGATACTCCCCTCAACGAATTGCTGGAGGCGGGGTTTGAGCGGGATCGGGCGCTGGGCTACACCGGTGTCGGTCCGCAGAAAGCCGATGTGCGCCTCAAGGCGAACGGGGTGCCTGCTCAGGATATTTTGTCCCGGGGTCAGCTCAAGCTACTGGTTTGTGCCATGCGCTTGGCCCAAGGGCTCTATTTGAATCAACATAGCAGCCGTGGCTGTATTTTTTTAATTGACGATTTTGCCTCCGAACTGGATGTCGAGAAGCGTCGCCTCTTGGCCGCAAGGCTGAAGCAGTGCGCGTCCCAGGTGTTTATCACCGCCATCGATACCGGTCAGCTCGCAGACATGATGGATGCGAATGACTGCAAGTTGTTCCACGTGGAACAAGGCAAGATCTCCGAAACGTTAGAGAAGGCAGAGAGTAAGCTATGAGTGAAAATACTTACGACTCCTCGAATATCAAGGTGCTGAAGGGCCTGGATGCGGTCCGCAAGCGCCCGGGGATGTATATCGGCGATACGGATGATGGCTCGGGTCTGCACCACATGGTGTTCGAAGTCGTCGATAACTCCATTGACGAGGCGCTCGCTGGCTACTGCTCCGATATTCAGGTCAAGATCCATTCCGATGGCTCCGTCTCCGTGCGCGATAACGGCCGTGGTATTCCGGTCGATATTCACCCGGAAGAGGGCCGCTCCGCTGCCGAAGTCATCATGACCGTGCTGCACGCTGGCGGTAAGTTCGATGACAACTCCTACAAGGTTTCCGGTGGTCTGCACGGCGTTGGCGTCTCCGTTGTTAACGCGCTCTCTGACAAGCTGCTGCTGACCATTCGTCGTAACGGCCACGTCTACGAACAGACCTATCATCTGGGTGAGCCGCAGGCTCCGCTCAAGCAGATCGGTGACAGCACTGGCACCGGTACCGAAGTACGCTTCTGGCCGAGCCCGACCATCTTCAGCGACACCCTGTTCCACTACGAGATCCTGGCCAAGCGTCTGCGCGAACTCTCCTTCCTCAACTCCGGCGTTTCCATCCGTCTGATGGATGAGCGTGATGGCCGCGAGGCGCACTTCTGCTACGAAGGTGGTATCAAGGCGTTCGTTGAGTACCTGAACCAGAACAAAACCCCGATCCACCCGAAGGTGTTCCACTTCACCACCGAACAGGATGGCATCGGTGTGGAAGTAGCGATGCAGTGGAATGACGCCTATCAGGAAGGGGTCTACTGCTTCACCAAC
Organism: Aeromonas sp. HMWF016; assembly: GCF_963878195.1. NCBI lineage: Bacteria > Pseudomonadati > Pseudomonadota > Gammaproteobacteria > Aeromonadales > Aeromonadaceae > Aeromonas > Aeromonas sp. HMWF016. The sequence continues at coordinate 38,689 of NZ_CAWNWX010000085.1, read as the reverse complement.
AACATTCCGCAGCGCGATGGTGGTACTCACCTCGTTGGTTTCCGTACCGCGCTGACCCGTACCCTCAACTCCTACATGGAGAAAGAGGACTACAGCAAGAAGGCCAAATCTGCCGCCAGCGGTGATGACGTGCGTGAAGGTCTGATTGCCGTTATCTCCGTCAAGGTGCCGGATCCCAAGTTCTCCTCCCAGACCAAGGACAAGCTGGTCTCTTCCGAAGTGAAGACTGCTGTCGAGCAGGCGATGGGTGAGAAGCTGGCCGACTTCCTGCTGGAAAACCCGGGCGATGCCAAGATCGTGGTCAACAAGATCATCGATGCGGCCCGTGCCCGTGAAGCAGCCCGCAAGGCCCGCGAACTGACCCGCCGCAAAGGCGCGCTGGATATCGCCGGTCTGCCCGGCAAGCTGGCTGACTGTCAGGAAAAAGACCCGGCGCTCTCCGAACTCTACATAGTGGAAGGGGACTCTGCTGGCGGTTCCGCCAAGCAGGGTCGCAACCGTAAAAACCAGGCCATCCTGCCGCTCAAGGGCAAAATCCTGAACGTGGAGAAGGCCCGTTTCGACAAGATGATCTCCTCGCAAGAGGTGGGCACCCTGATCACCGCACTGGGTTGCGGTATCGGTCGCGACGAGTACAACCCGGACAAGCTGCGTTATCACAACATCATCATCATGACCGATGCGGACGTCGATGGTGCGCACATCCGAACCCTGCTGCTGACATTCTTCTATCGTCAGATGCCGGAAATCATCGAGCGTGGCTACGTCTACATCGCCCAGCCGCCGCTCTACAAGGTGAAGAAGGGTAAGCAGGAGCAGTATCTGAAAGACGAAGATGCGCTGCTGCAGTACCAGACCGCCATGGCGCTGGATGGTGCGACCCTGCACGTCAACGAGTCTGCCCCGGCCATCGGTGGTGAGGCGCTGGAGCGTCTGGTCAACCAGCACCGCTCCGTGACTCACCTGATTACCCGCATGTCTCGTCGTGCTCCGGAAGCGGTACTGACCCAGCTGATCTATCAGCCGGAGCTGAACGAAGCGCTGCTGAACAGCGAGAGCGATCTGCTGGCCTGGTGCCAGAGCATGGAAGCCGTGCTCAACGAAAGCAACCAGGGCATCCAGTACCAGATGCAGGTTCGCCGCGATGAAGAGCGCCGCCTGTTCGTGCCGCACGCCGTGGTACGTCAGCACGGTGTCGACCGCGAATACCCGATCAGCTACGACTTCCTGCAATCCTCCGAGTACCGTCAGCTGGTCTCGCTGGGCAAGGAGATCGCCAACCTGATCGAGGACGGTGGTTACATCAAGCGTGGCGAGAAGGTGAAGCCGGTCTCCAGCTTCGTCGAAGCGGTCGAGTGGCTGATGGGCGAAGGCAAACGCGGTATCTACATCCAGCGCTATAAAGGCTTGGGCGAGATGAACCCGGACCAGCTGTGGGAAACCACCATGGATCCGGAAGCCCGCCGCATGCTGCGCGTCACTATCGACGACGCCGTCGGTGCCGACCAGCTCTTTTCTACCCTGATGGGTGACGCAGTAGAGCCGCGTCGCGACTTTATCGAGACCAACGCCCTGCGCGTAGCCAACCTCGACGTCTAATCAGACTCGCTGATTGCAATAAAAAGCCGCTCACAAGAGCGGCTTTTTTACATCTGTAGTCTGCTTTATCAGAGTATTTTGCTCATGATGACCAGGTTGTGGGGTAGCACGGTGCCATCGCTAGCCGTGCGATGACGCAACGCTGGCACTATGTGATGGATGACCCTGAACCCCAGCTTGGCATAGAAGGGCTCGGCGGTCTGGGTGCCGAGATTGACCTCATAGACCTTTTGCTGCTTCAGGTAATCCAGCACCCTGTTGGCCAGCTGGCTACCGGTGCCCGCTGGCTGTCCCGGTTGCACCACCACAGTGCCGATATAGGCGTATCGCCGATTGTCTGTGGAATAGATAGACCCTGACATACCTCCCTGCAGCTCGCCATTCTCATCATGCAGCATCAAGACAAAGGTCGGCCGGATTTTGGGATCCTGCTCGTTGACGGCTTCGATGTAGAGGGTTTTGCCTGTTGGCTGAGAACCGCAATGCAATCTGAAGATTGCAGTGTGATCCGGGCCTGCGGGCATATGAACAGCTTCGTGCTGATAACCGCTTTGGGTGAGAGGGGAATAGAGCTCCTGATACGTGGTTAGTATCACCACTTCATTGATGAGGTGGCCCTGCTGCCGCTGTTCATCGATCAGCTGATCCAGATAATCGAGCGGAGTACCGAGAAAGCTGGCTTCCGGGTAGTGGACGATGACGTTGGGGTTGAAGCCAAACTCCTGCTCACGCAGTTGCAGCAGGGCGAAAAGCGCCAGCTGCTTCTCGCTCAGTTCATCGGCTGTGCAGTTCTCTGGTTGATACAGTTTGAGTGGATTATGTCGAGTGGTCATTGTTTATCCATAAAATGATGCGCGCAGATGATAACACAGCCGATGGGATGGGCACGTTCCACGTGGAACATTGAGCCTGATTACCTCAGCTCAGGTGCCGGGCAGTAAAGGCGCAGGCGATGGCCGTCCGGATCAAGCGCCATGCAGGTGTAGCCAAACTCCATCTTGGTTGGAGCCTGGATCAGGGGGAGCCCGCGCGCCAGCCACTCGGCAGATAGGCGATCGACGGCATCATCATCGGGGAGGGCGAAGGCCAGCTCCATCGCTCCGGCCGTTTGGGTCACGGCAGGTTCGACCGTGGCGCTGGACCAGAGCGCCAGTCTGGCACCTGACTCGAATACGAACATGGCAAAGGTAGGTGACTCCTCCACCGGTTCACGCCCGAACAGCTCGCGGTAGAAGAGCGCGCTGCGGGTCGGGTTGGCAACGTAGAGGATGGTGAACTGGGGGACTAACATGGTGATGCTCCTCGCTGGTTAGATGGCGCATCGGCGCCGACCCCCTCAGCATGGCGTCACCTGCTGTCAGTTTCTGTCAGCAATGAATTTCGGCTGCGGGATCTGCTGGGTGGCGCGCCACTCCTTCAGCAGGCTCTCTCTGCTTTTGGGATAGCGGCAATCTTCAGGCTGCATCCGGGTGATGCGATCGACCCGAAAGTGGCGAAAGCCCTGACGCAGTTCGCACCAGGCCACCAGTACCCGCACCTGTTCGAAGTAGCCGAGGGCAAAGGGCCAGACGGTGCGCTTAGAGGTCTCATCCTTGAGATCGCGGTAGTCCAGGGTCACCTTGCGTTGCTGGCGGATGGCGCTGCGCAGCGGGGCTTCATCAGTGAGGCTGTCGCTGCGGGAGGTGCCGATCAGCAGGGCATTGCTCTGGAGCTGCTGGCGATAGTCGGCGGGCAGCACGGCTTCTATCTTGGCCAACGCACTGCTGGCCGATGCACTCAAGGCTCCATCACCGTGGGCAACCACCCAACGCGACCCTAGCACCAGCGCATCCAGCTCTTCTTCACTGAACATCAATGGTGGCAGCATGAAGCCGGGACGCAGCACATAGCCGATCCCAGGTTCGCCCTCGATATGGGCACCTTGTCCCTGCAGGGTGGCGATATCCCGATAGAGGGTGCGCAGGCTGATGCCAAGCTGGCCGGCCAGTTCAGTGCCAGTGATGGCGTAGCGGTGGCCGCGCAGCAGCTGGAGCAGGGCCAGCAGACGTTCGGAACGAGACATGGTATGACTCCTCGGGATCTCTGGTTAGCCTGCCATAGCGAGGTGAGCGGGTACAGCGGGCATCATCAGGAGTTATGGCCACGAAAAGAGCGTCGCCACTCGCTAGGGGAGATGGCAAAGCGGGCACGAAAGTGATTGCGCAGGGAGGTGGCACTTTTGAAGCCGACCAGCTCGGCAATGCGATCGATGGAATGGCCGCTTATCTCCAGCAGCTCCTGACTGCGCCTGAGCCGCTCCGCCAACAGCCATTCACCTACCGAGAGGCCGGTAGCCTGATGAAAGCGGCGGGTAAAGGTGCGTCGGCTCATCAGGGTGTGGGCTGCCAGAGAATCCAGGGTATGGGGTTCGTCCAGATGAGCACGCAGGTGATCGAGCAACTGGTTAATCCGGACATCGCGGGTGGAGGCGGGCACCAGCTGCTCGATAAACTGGGCCTGACCCCCTTCCCGGTGAGGCGGGATCACCAGCCGCCGCGCCACCTTGTTGGCGATGGCCGAGCCGTGGTACTGGCGTACCAGATAGAGGCAGCAGTCCAGCCCGGCGGCGGAGCCTGCCGAGGTGACCAGCCCTTCGTCATCCACATAGAGGGCGTTGGTATCGAGCCGCACGCAGGGAAAGCGGCGGCAGAAATCCTGCTCGTACTCCCAGTGGGTCGATGCCTTGCGACCATTGAGCAGCCCGGCGTAGGCGAGCACATAGGTGCCGAGACAGAGTCCGACCAGCCGGGCACCTCTGGCTCTGGCGGCGATCAGGGCATCGAGTAGCGCTGCGGGTGGCCGTGCTGCCGGGTCATGCCAGAAGGGAATAATGATGATCTCCGCCTCGGCCAGCACCTCCAGCCCATGGGGAGCCTGAATGGTGAAGCCTTGCGCCGAGTGTGAATGACGGTTGCCGTCACCGCAGCAGATCTTGAGCTCGAACAGCGGCTGGCCCGGCAGGATGTCGCCGAAAATGAGGCAGGGGACGGCGCAGTGAAAAGGGCTGAAGTGATCGAAGGTCACCACGGCAACGATCGGGGTGGGCATTATGTTGACTCCTCTCTGCGCGCAGACCTCTCATCATAAGCGTTCGGCAGTGAAAGCCGAAGGGCCATGCGATATGTTCGGCATGGCCCAGTCAGTTACAGCGGGAGAGTCTCGCCATCCGCCGGTATCCGCGCCCGATCCATCATGCCCCGTTCTGCCAGATATTCGCGCAGCTCCTGGCGTGACAGCACAGCGTGGTTGACCGCCTCCATATGGCTAGCGATCAGCGTGGCCTGCGGTGCGGCCTGATAAACGGCGGCGACATCCTCCTTGCCCATGATGATGGAACCGAGCCCGGGCACCTGTGCATCGCCGCAATTGAGGATGATGACCTCAGGCTGATGCTGTTGCAGGGCTTGCTCGACCGAGGGATGCCAGATGGTATCACCGGCCAGATAGAGGCTCTGTTCATCGGGATGGGAGAAGACCACGCCGCATACCTCTCCCATGCGCTCGCCCAGTACCGCCATCAACTGGTCGCTGCCGTGCTGGCCACCGGTCTGTTGCAGGCGAATGCCGGCAAACTCGGGCTGGTCGCTCAGCAGGCGCACATCCTCAAAGCCACTGGCACGAATGGTATCGGCATCTTTCTGATGTTGCACCAAGAGCGGCAGATGCTTGGGGAGCAGGGCTCTGGCGGCATCATCCCAGTGGTCGGGATGGTCGTGGGTGACGATAACGGCGTCCACATCGACCAGCTCATCGATCGGTAGCGGCAGCTCGACCAGCGGATTGCGCAGATGGCTGTTGGCGGTGCCCTCAAAGCCGGGGAAGGCCCCCTTGGCCGAGAGCATGGGGTCGATCAGAAATCGGGTACCGGCATAGTCGAGCAGCAAGGTGGCGTTGCGAACCTGGGTAATCTTCATGGGATGGCTCCATGTTGGCTGGTGGATATGCAACCAATTATGGGAGACGGAGCGAGTTGCCATCAGTGGCCCACGGGTCGATTATCATCACTATCGGGCCAACAGGGTGATAAGTGTGGCCATTTAAAAAATTTGAAAAAATCCCCTTGAAAGGAAAAAGTGAGCCCCTATATAGGTAACAAGGCCGGAACGCTCAACAGAGGTTTCGACCAGACGCCCGTCCATAAGGAGGGTAAACAATCCGTTATCGCTCACAAGAGGGTAATACTATGCGTTCTATCGACTTTTCTCCGCTCTATCGTTCTGCCATTGGTTTCGATCGTCTGGCCAATCTCATCGAATCTGCGGCCAGCAATGGCAATGCCGGTTATCCCCCCTACAACATCGAGCAGTTGGGTGACAACGACTACCGCATCAGCATGGCGGTGGCGGGCTTTACCCAGGAAGAGCTGGAGCTGAGCTTCCAGGAAAATCTGCTGACGGTGAAGGGCAACAAGCAGGCCGACACCGAGCGCAACTATCTCTATCAGGGGATTGCCGAACGTGGTTTCGAGCGCCGTTTCCAGCTGGCCGACTATGTGCGGGTGAAAGGGGCTGATCTGAAAAACGGCTTGCTGCACATCGAGCTGGTGCGTGAAGTGCCCGAGGCGATGAAGCCGCGCAAGATTGAGATCAACGGCTGATAACCTGAATTCACTGCGATTTTAAAATTTCCCGGGTGCCGATGACGGGCCTGTGGAGAGTTGAACCTGTTGCTTATTAGAAGGATAGGATTATGCGTAACCTCGATTTTTCTCATCTCTATTCCAATGCCGTCGGCTTCGAGCGGATGGCCCGTGAGCTGGAAGGTCTGTTCGATCAGAAGACCGCCTCTTACCCCCCGTACAACATTGAGAAGCGCGATCAGGATGGCTATCGCATCACGGTCGCCGTGGCTGGCTTCGAGCGCGAAGAGCTGGAGCTGGAGACCGAAAACGGCACCCTCAAGGTGAAGGGGCGCAAAGGGGCGGCAGCCGGTGAACGTCAGTTCCTCCATCAGGGGATTGCCGAGCGTGACTTTGAGCTCGCCTTCAAGCTGAGCCAGCACGTGGAAGTACAGGGTGCCAAGCTGGAGCATGGCTTGCTGACCATCGATCTGGCTCGCGAACTGCCGGAGGCACTCAAGCCCCGCGCCATCCCCATCGGTAAACCCGAGCAGCTGGCGCTGCCCGGCTAAGCAAACCGGATCGCGATAAACAACAAAGGCCTGCAGATGCAGGCCTTTCTGTTTTTGTATCGCCGGATTGGATTAACCAGCGTAGAGGGTGTTGATCTCGTCCGCCAGAATGGCGATGCCGCGACGCACCAGCTCCTCGCTCTGGGAGTAGTTGAGGCGGATACACTCCTGACTGTGGCGCCACTCGGGGTCGTCGATGCCGGGGAAGAAGTAGTGACCCGGCACGATCAGCAGGTTCTTCGCTTTCAGTCGCTCGTAAAGCTCCTGACAGTGGATTGGCAATCCTTCAAACCAGAGCCAGAGGAAGAGGGCGCCTTCCGGCTTGTGGATATGGAAGCGCGGATCGGGGATCGCCTCGCGCAGCAGTTGCACCGCCAGCTCAGCCTTCTGCTGATAGAAGGGCTTCACCACCTGTTCGCTGAGGGCGATGATATCGCCGCTCTCGATCATCGGGATGGTGATGGCGGGGCCCAGACTGCCCGGTGCCAGATTGATGATGCCGCTCAGGTTGGTGATGGCCTGAATTATTTTCTCGTCGGCGATAACGATGCCGCAGCGGGTGCCCGGCAAGCCCAGCTTGGAGAGGCTCATGCAGAGGATGGTGTTGGCGTTCCAGAATGGCTTGGCTTCGCTGAAGATGATACCCGGGAAGGGCACGCCGTAGGCGTTGTCGATCAGCAGCGGAATCCCCCTGTCGCGGGCGATCTGATCGAGGTGTTCGATCTCTTCGTCGGTCAGCACATTGCCGGTGGGGTTGGTCGGGCGGGAGACGCAGATCACCCCGATATCGTCACCCACCTGCAGGCTCTCGAAATCCACGTGGTATTTGAACTGGCCATCGGGCAGTTTCTCGATGGTGGGCTTGTAGGCCACGAAGTAGTCATCTGCCAGCGCCGAGTCGGCATAGCCGATGTATTCGGGGGCGAGCGGGAACAGCACCTTCTTCTTGCGGCCATCGGCAAATTCACCGGCCAACAGGTTGAAGAGGTAGAAGAAGGCATTCTGGCTGCCGTTGGTCAGGGCGATATTGCGGGCCGAGATATCCCAGCCCAGCTCTTTGCTGAGCAGGGCTGCCAGCGCCTTGGTGAACCTGTCTTTGCCTTGCGGGCCATCGTAGTTGGCCATCGCCTTCACCAGTTCGCCGTTGTCGAGCAGGGTTTTGGCCTCGGCCTGAAAGCGCTCCAGCATGGCGGGGATGGGGGCCGGATTGCCGCCACCCAGCATGATGGCGTCCGGATTGGTCAGCCCCTGATTGAGGTCATCCATGAGTTGGGTAATGCCGGCGTGGCGAGTGAACTTCTCGCCGAACAAGGAAAATTCCATTCAGTGACAGATCCAGATTTGAGTTACGGGGATGTAGCACCATAGCTCAGTTTAAAAGCGGGTGTCGATCAAAAAGATGGGACGTTCCACGTGGAACATGGAGTAAAAATTAAGCGCGGAAGCACAGCGGTTTCGAAAGAAACATTAACCGGACAAGCGCACAGGGGAAATGGATTTATTTGAACCAAATCAGCTGGTTGTAGCAACTATTCAGCTACTCCCTGGTGGGGAGTGATATAGCGCGCAGGAGTCTGCCCGGTGTGTTGCCTGAAGAAGCTGATAAAGGCGCTGTCGCTGGAGAACTCCAGTGCCGAGGATATGCGACTGATGGATTGCCCCTCGGCCAACAGTTCCATCCCCCGTAGCAGTCGCCACTGCTGACGCCACGCCTGATAGCTCATGCCGGTCTCCCGCATAAAGATGCGGCCAATGGTCTTGTCACTAGCACCAATCTGTCCGGCTAACTGATTTAGCCGCTCCGGCAGGGCATCTCCCCGTTTCAACTGTTGTAGCCAGCCGCCCAGTCTGGGATCGGTCGGTAGCGGCAGCTGCCATGACTCCCGCGGCGCCTGCCCCAACTCCTCCATAAACAGTGCCACCGTCCGTTGTTGCTGCTCTTGCGGTTTGTCCCACGGCCAGAGCGCCATCCGTTCGATCAGCTCGTGCAGCAGCGGATTGACCGCCAACACCTCCATCGTGCCGGGCAACTCGGGGTGCGGCTGGAAGTAGAGGGAGCGGTAGGCCACCACACCACGCATCAAGATCCGGTGGGCGGTGCCTGCAGGCAGCCAGGCGGCGCGGGTGGGCGGTAGCAGGCAGACCCGACCTTCCAGTTCCATGGTCATGCAGCCGGATTGAGCGAACAGCAGCTGATGGCGCTGATGCTGATGCAGGCCCGAGTCGTGCCAGCCGAGGGCGGAGGCTATGCCGATCACGCTGCCCGTCAGCTGGTCGGGGTCAAAAGGGTGATCGGGAAGAATAAAGGCCATATGTCCGATTTTTGATGTTTATAGTCCTGCTTATTGTAATCAGACAATTGGCATCTCTCTAGAATGGCGACCTCTTGTGAAGGAGGTTTGTCATGAACAACAAGTTGCCACCGCTCTGGCTGGTGGTGGGATTGATGATGTTTCCCCAGATTGTGGAGACCATCTACAGCCCGGTACTGACCCACATCGCCACCCAGTTTCGGGTGAGCGAGGGGCAGGCATCCCAGACCCTGTCGGTCTATTTTCTGGCATTTGCTGTGGGGGTGGTCTGCTGGGGACGGCTCTGCGATTTGATCGGGCGGCGTCCCGCCATGCTGGCGGGTCTGCTCACCTATGGCGCCGGCACCCTGCTGGCGCTGCTGGCCAACCAGTTTGAAACCCTGCTACTGGCCAGGATCATCTCGGCCTTTGGCGCTGCAGTGGGTTCCGTGGTGACACAGACCATGCTACGTGACAGCTATCAGGGTAGCGATCTGGCGCGGGTCTTCTCGGTGATGGGCATTGCGCTCTCACTCAGTCCGGTGCTGGGGCTGCTCAGTGGCGGGCAGCTGGCGAGCTGGTTCGGCTATCTCGGGGTGTTCAGTGGTTTGCTGATACTGGCGGTAGGCTTGCTGCTGGTTGCATGTTGGCAACTGCCGGAAACCCGTCCGGCCACCACCCGGCAAGTCGCACTCTGGCCGCTGGCGTGCCGGATGATGAAGGATGGCGGGCTCTGGCGCAGTGCCATGCTGGTCGCCTTGTTCAACACCATGCTGTTTGGTTACTACAGTCTGGCGCCGTTCCTGTTTGCCGGATTGGGATTGAGCACCGGCGAGTTTGGTTATTCGGGGATCTTGCTGGCACTGGCGACCCTGCTTGGCAGCCTGCTCAACAAGCATCTGCTGGGGAGGGGGTGGCTGCCGTCATCTCTGATCCGACTGGCTAGCGTGCTGGCGTTGATTGCCGGGCTGCTGGTCTGGACGACTCAGGCCAGCCTCTGGTTCCTGCTGCCCATGATGGGAATCGTGGTGGCCTATGGGGTGGCGATCCCCAATGTGCTGAGTCAGGCACTGTTGGCCTATCGCGAGGTGGCAGGCAGTGCTGGCGCCCTATTCGGGCTTGGCTACTACCTGCTGCTCAGTCTGGGATTGGCGGTGGCGGCCGGATTGCAGGATCTTGGCCTGTTGCTGAGTGGCTGTGGTCTGCTGGTACTGCTTGGCTGTGGGCGCCGTTCCACGTGAAACGTCAGTTGCCGATAAAGCGGTAGCCGATACCTGATTCGGTCTCGATAAGCGTCGGTTGCTGGGGGTTATCCCCCAGCTTTTTACGCAGGCTGGCGATAACGATGCGCAGGTAGTGGGTGTCCTCTTTGTGGCTCGGCCCCCAGATGTCGTTGAGCAGCTGGGTCTGCATCACCAGCTTGCCGGGGTGGCATACCAGCGCTTGCAGCAGGGCGAACTCCTTGCGGGAGAGGGGGATCTCCTCCTCCTTCATGGTCACCTTGTGGCTGCTGATATCGAGCGTCAGGCCACACTGGGGGAAGTGGCGCCGCTCGCCACTGCTGACGCCAGCCCGCTGGCGCAAGAGTACGCGAATGCGGGCCATCATCTCGCCGATGCCAAACGGCTTGCTCATGTAGTCGTTGGCACCGGCATCCAGCAGCCGCACCTTCTCCTGCTCCGAATCACGGGCCGACAGCACCAGCACCGGGTTGGGGTGGTGTTCGCGAATGGCCTGCAATACCTGGATACCATCGCCATCCGGCAGGCCGAGATCGAGGATCACCAGATCGGGGTTGAGGTGGCGGTATTGCTCCAGCCCCTCGGTGACGCTGACCGCTTCGCTCACCTGATGCCCCTCGGCAATCAGGCTGATCCGCAGAAAGCGACGGATCGCCGCTTCATCATCTATGACCAGAATGTGCGCCATCAAACCTCCGGTGAATTGAGTGCGAGCGGCAGGGAGATACGCATGCAGGTGCCGTTGCCATTGGGGCCGGAGAAGGCCCAAATCTTGCCGCCGTGGGCCTCTATCATAGCGCGGGAAATGGCCAGGCCAAGCCCGGTGCCACGGCTGCCGCAATCGCCCACCGGCTGGGTGTAGAAGAGGTTGAAGATCTTCTCCCGATCCGACTCGGCGATACCGACCCCGATATCGATGATATCGATGATGAGGTCGGGTTCGGCCACCATCACCTTGAACTCGATGGGGGTGCCTGCCGGCGAGTAGCGGGAGGCGTTATCGAGGATGTTGACCAGCACCTGCTCGATCAGGGCGCCATGGACATAGAGCTGGGGCACATGCTGATCGATGTGTACCAGCAGCTTGTGCTGGCGCCAGGAGGAGTCGAGCCGCTTGCGGGCGCTCTCCACCAGATCGGTCAGGTCGACCCAGTCCCGCTTCAACTGGAAGTCGGGGGAGCCGATACGGGTCATATCCAGCAGATTCTGCACATAGCTGTGCAGGCGGCGTGCCTCGTCCTGTACCGAGTGGAGCAGTTCGTTGCGATCATCCGGCGGGATCCGGTCACCATATTCCAGCAGAGTGCTGCCGGCACCCATGATGGTGGCCAGCGGTGTCTTCAAGTCGTGGGAGACCGAGGAGAGCAGGGCGGCCCGCATCCGGTCTGTTTCCGCCTGCAGCTGGCTGTCGGCCAGCCGCTCGTTGAGGTCGATCCGCGCCAGCGCGGCGCGAATGTCGGTGAGCAGTGCCTGCAGCTGATGTTCGGCAGAGGAGGAGAGCGGATTGGCCAGCGTTATACCGATCACCAGGTCATCGCTGAGGTGGTGATACTGCGCCTCGGCGGCATTGAGAGTGGCGGTGTGGGCCCCGGCGCTCTGCTTCTGGGCCAGACACCAGTCGATGGCCGCCTTGTCGGTCTGGCCGGGTCTGTGCTTCTCGTTGCCGAGGCGGTCGTGAAAATCCTTGTCGATCACCACGGTCGGCTGGCCAAGCGCCAGCGAGATCGCTTGCGCCCCTTGTCTGAGCACCTCCTCCGGGCTGTTGGCGGTCGCCAGCCCCTGACTGAGGGAGAGCAGGGCATTGCCCAGCTGCTGGGTCTCGCGCAGGCCTATCAGCTGCTGGCGCTGGCGGGAGGCGAGGCGCCCCGCCGTCATGCCGACGATAAGCAGCACGAACAGGGTGAGCAGGTCGCTGTGGTTTGCGACGCTCAGGGAGAAGTAGGGGGCGGTGAAGAGCAGATTGTGGGCGATAAAGCCCAGCACCGCCGCCAGCGTAGCGGGCACCAGACTGGTGGTAAGGGCAGTCGCCAGCACCCCCAGTACGAAGATGAGTGGCAAAGCTGCGGGAGGCAGCCAGTAGGAGAGTCCCCATGCGATGGCCGAGGTGATGCCCATGATGGCCACCGCCAGCAGGCTGTGGTGAATATCTTTCGGCGTCGGGGAGCGCATCCCCACTCTGTGTTTCTGTTTCTCGGTATCGACCAGGGTGATCTCCAGCCCCTGTGCCTGCTTGAGCAGGTGCTGCACCAGCGAGCGACGCCACGGTGCCTTGTGCGGTTTGCCGAGCAGCAGCTGCGATACCTGCTGCTGCTCGGCAGTCTCCAGCAGGGTATTGGCGACCGCCGGACTGGAGAGGGTCAGCACCTTGGCGCCTAGCTGGGAGGCGAGTGCCAGCGCCTGCTCCACGTCGGCCGAGCTGTGGCCATTGCTGTCCACGTGCACCACCAGCCAGGGCAGCTGGCGACGCTGGGCAAAGCGGTGGCCATAGCGCACCAGCGCAGCCCCGTGCTGGTTGCCGAGGCAGACCATCAGCTTGCCCCGCAGCGGCAATGTGGTCTTGCCCGCCGCCTGCCATTGCAGTTGCAGATCGCCCTCCACATGGCTGGCTGCGGTCTGCATCGCCAGTTCCCGCAATGCAGTGAGGTTGTTGAGGGAGAAGAAGGATTGCAGGGCGGCCTTGGCCTGATGGGGTACATAAACCTTCCCCTCGCGCAGGCGGCCGAGCAGCTCCTTGGGGGGGAGGTCGATAAGGATAATGCTGTCTGCATCGAGCAGAACCTGATCGGGCAGGGTCTCTTTGACCCTGACCCCGGTCAGCTGCCACACCAGATCGTTGAGGCTCTCAAGATGCTGGACGTTGAGGGTGCTATAGACGTCGATACCGGCGTTGAGCAGCTCCTCCACATCCTGCCAGCGCTTCTCGTGGCGGCTGCCGGGGGCGTTGCTGTGGGCCAGTTCGTCCACCACGGCGATGGCTGGCTTGCGCGCCAGCAGGCCGTCGAGGTCCATCTCCTCCAGCCGCTGCTGACGGTGCATGTGGATCTTGCGCGGCTGGATGGCGAGTTTGTCGAGCAGGGCCAGTGTCTCCTGCCGGCCGTGGGTCTCCACCACGCCAATCAGGATGTCGACCCCCTCCTTGGCCTGTTCCCGCACCGCCTGCAACATGGCGTAGGTCTTGCCCACGCCGGGGGCGGCCCCGAGAAAGACTTTCAGCTTGCCCTTGTGCTCTTGCTCCAGACTTGCCAGCAGGGCGTCAGCCCTTACCTCATCACGCATGCTTATCCCTATCGAGCCAACTGCCCGCGTCGAAAATGGAGGTCAACGCCAGATCGGCAAGGAGCGCCCTCAGGCGCCCTTTTGATGATCCAGTTGCAGGTTCAGCTGGAGAATGTTGACCACCTGCGGGCCAAGGATACCAGCTTGTGTGGCCGACTTGACCTGCTCCGTCAGTTGGGCGGGATCCAGTCCACGTTCTCTGGCTACACGATCCACCTGCGCCAGCACCGCATCGAGTGGCAGGTGGGGATCGAGGCCAGAGGCGGAACGGGTCAGCATGGCAGGAGAGCTGGTTTCAGGCTGTGCCTTGGCGGCCTGTTCGGCGAACTCCGCCCGCAGCGGTGAGCTCATCCCCAGATTGCTGGCACTACCGCCAATGGTGTTGAAATCACTGGCTGAAGGGCGGGGGTGGAAGTAGTCAGCCCGCTCGAATTTCTGTGCCAGCAGGGCGCTACCGATGAGTTGCTGCTTGCTGTCGGTCAGCTGGCTGCCGTTGGCTTGCCAGGGGAAGATCAACTGGGCCAGTCCGGTGACGGCCAGCGGATAACCCACGCCCAACAGCAGGGTCAGGGTCAGCAGGGTTCTGATTGCGATCATGATGGATATGCTCCGAATTCGTTGTGTGGATGCGGGCTGACCCGCATCCCGGTTATGCCGTTACACCAGACCCAGGCCGGTAATGACCAGGTCGATCAGCTTGATGCCGATAAAAGGCACCAGCAGGCCGCCGACACCGTAGATCAGCAGGTTGCGGCGCAGCAGGCTGGCGGCCGATCCCTTCAGGTCGACACCGCGCAGGGCCAGCGGCACCAGCGCTACGATGATCAGGGCGTTGAAGATGATGGCCGACAGGATGGCGCTCTGCGGGCTGCCCAGCTGCATCAGGTTCAGCACCCCCAGTTGCGGGTAGGCGGCGATGAACAGGGCCGGCAGGATGGCAAAGTACTTGGCCACATCGTTGGCGATGGAGAAGGTGGTCAGGGCGCCACGGGTCACCAGCAGCTGTTTGCCGACCAGCACCACGTCCAGCAGCTTGGTGGGGTTGGAGTCGAGATCCACCAGATTGCCCGCCTCCTTGGCGGCCTGGGTACCCTCGTTCATGGCCAGACCCACATCAGCCTGTGCCAGCGCAGGCGCATCGTTGGCACCGTCACCACACATGGCGACCAGACGGCCATCGGCCTGCTCCTGCCGGATATAGGCGAGCTTCTTCTCCGGCGTTGCTTCGGCGATGAAGTCATCCACCCCGGCTTCGGCGGCTATGGCGGCGGCCGTTTTCGGGTTGTCACCGGTGATCATCACGGTACGGATCCCCATATGGCGCAGGATCTGGAAGCGTGCCTTGATGCCGGGCTTGATGATGTCCTTGAGGTAGACCACCCCCAGCAGCTGTTCATGGGTACAGACTAGCAGCGGAGTACCACCCTGGCGGGCGATGTTGTCGACTGACTTGAGCACCAGCTCCGGTACCGCTTTGCGGTCGAGAGAGAGGTAGTTCAGTACCGCATCGACTGCCCCCTTGCGATATTGGTGACCGTTGCGATCCAGCCCGCTCAGACGGGTTTCGGCGCTGAAGGGGATCACCTTGTCATCATCCAGCTGGCTCGGTTTGGTGTGGCTCTTGCCCGCCAGAGTCAGGATAGATTTACCCTCGGGAGTGTTGTCACCCAGCGAGGCCAGCATGGCCGCTTGTGCCAGCAGGGCAGGGTCAATGCCGGGAGCCGGGATCAGTTCGTCAGCCATCCGGTTGCCGAAGGTGATGGTACCTGTCTTGTCCAGCAGCAGGGTGCGCACGTCACCGGCCGCTTCGACGGCCCGGCCCGATTTGGCAATCACGTTCAGTTTCACCAGTCGATCCATACCGGCAATGCCGATGGCGGAGAGCAGGCCGCCGATGGTGGTCGGGATCAGGGTGATAAAGAGAGCGATCAGGTAGAGGCGCGGTACCTGAGTGCCGTTGTAGTCGAGGAACCAGGGCAGGGTGGCGACCACCAGCAGGAAGATCAGGGTCAGCCCAACCAGCAGGGCATCCAGCGCCATCTCGTTGGGAGTTTTCTGGCGCTTGGCCCCTTCCACCAGTGCAATCATGCGATCCAGTGTGCTTTCACCCGGATTGTTGCTGACACGCACCCAGATCTCGTCGGAGACGACCGTCGTGTTGCCGGTCACGCCGCTGCGGTCGGTGCCCGACTCGCGAATGACGGGGGCGGATTCGCCGGTGATGGCGGCCTCGTTGACCGAGGCGATACCGGCGATCACCTCGCCGTCGGCCGGGATCATCTCGCCGCTGCGTACCAACACCAGATCACCCTTCATCAGGCTGGTGGCAGGTACCCACTCGCCCTGTCCATCTTTGGCATCGGTCACCCGACGGGCCTTGAGCTGGCTCATGCCTGCCTTGAGGCTGTCGGCCCGAGCCTTGCCGCGACCTTCGGCCAGTGTTTCGGCGAAGTTGGCAAACCAGAGGGTGAGCCAGAGCCAGGCGGTCAGCTGCCAGGCCAGCGAGGGGGCGACGCCGGAGAACGGCTGCCCCAGCAGTGACTCCACAGTCGCCATGACTGCGGCCAGCCAGAGGGTGAACAGAATGGGGCTGCCAAACAGCGCCTTGGGATTGAAGCGGTAGATGGCTTCAACCATGGCCTGCAGGATCTGCGATTGCTGTTTTTTGCCCTTCACCAGCATGGTGTCGGAACTCATTGAAGTGGACTTGCTCATTTAGAAAGCTCCCAGCATCAGATGTTCTGCCACGGGGCCCAGTGCCAGCACCGGCAGGAAGGAGAGGCCGCCAATCAGCAATACGGTGATGATCAGCAGGGTAATGAAGAGCGGGCCGCGGATCGGGAAATCCCCCTCGCTTATCTCCTGGCGCGGAGCGCGGGCGAGCTGGCCGGCAATGGCCATGATGGGGATGATGTAGCCGAAGCGACCGAGCAGCATGGCCAGACCGATGGCAACGCACTGCCAGTTGTCACCGGCAGCAAAGCCGGCGAAAGCGGAGCCGTTGTTGCCGGCAGCCGAGGCGTAGGCATAGATGAGGCGTGACAGACCGTGCGGGCCATCGTGACCTATGATCGTGGCCGCATCCGGCATCAGCAGAGTGACACCGCCGATCACCAAAACCCCCACCGGCATCACCAGCATGCTGGCGACGACCCATTTCATCTCGGTGATACCGAGGCGTTTGCCCAGATAGGTCGGGGTACGGCCCACCATCAGACCGCACAGGAAGACGGTGAGCAGCACGAACAGCATCATGCCGTAGATGCCGGCACCCACGCCGCCGAAGACCACTTCACCCAGCAGCATGTTGATCATGGCGACCATGCCGGAGAGCGGGGCGAAGCTGTCGTGCATGGCGTTGACCGAGCCGTTGGAGGCGGCGGTAGTCGCCACTTCCCAGATACTGGAGAGCACAGGGCCGAAGCGGCTCTCTTTGCCCTCCCAGTTGCCCGCTTCGCTGGCAAGATGAGTCAGGGCCGGATCCAGTTTCATCTCCTGAGTGATGGAAACGAAGAGTCCCAGTGCCAGCATGATGGTCATGGCAATGACGATAGCGCGGCTGTGGGCCATGTCTTTCACATAGCGACCCAGAGTAAAGACCATGGCGGCGGCCAGGGTCAGCAGGGCGACCATCTCCAGCCAGTTGGAGAGGGCGGTCGGGTTCTCGAACGGGTGGGCGGAGTTGATGCCAAAGAAGCCACCACCGTTGGAGCCGAGCTGCTTGATGGCAATTTGCGAAGCAGCCGGGCCGAGCGGCAGCAGCTGCTCCTGGCCTTCCAGAGTGTGGAACGGCAGATAGGCTGACAGGCTCTGCGGAACCCCCTGCCATACCAGCAGCAGTGCCAGGATCAGCGACATCGGCAGCAGCACGTAGAGGCAAAAACGCACCAGATCCAACCAGAAGTTGCCAAGGTGGGTTGTCTGCTGGCGGGCGATACCGCGGAACATCGCAACCGCTACGGCAGCACCTGTGGCGGCAGAGACGAAGTTCTGGGTGGTCAGTCCCACCATCTGGCTGAAGTAGGAGAGGCTGGCCTCACCAGAATAGGCTTGCCAGTTGGTGTTGGTCATAAAGCTGACCGCAGTGTTGAAGGCGAGCTGCCAATTCAGGCCCGGCAACTGCTGCGGGTTGAGGGGTAGCAGACCCTGCGCCATCAGGATCAGGAACAGCAGGCCGAAGCCGGCGCCATTGAAGGCCAGCAGGCTGAGGGTATAGGACTTCCAGTCCTGTTCCCGTCCGTCCGTGCCGCAGCAGAACAGGGTGGCACGCTCCACGGGGGCCAGCCAGCGGCACTGGCCTTCAAATACCCGGTAGAGATAATTGCCAAGCAGAGGTGCTGGCAGCAGTACCAGCAGCACAAATGCGACGGGGTAGATCATTTCTTGCCACATAGCGGATTCCTCACTCGTGACTGCGCGTGAGTGCGCGCAGCAGATAGACCATCAAGGCGAGGACCAGCAGCAGATATAGCCAATTCATATCGACTCCATTGGTGTAATTGACGCTTAAATGGTAAGAAGAACCGGCGTAAAGGCGCCATAAAGCCCCATTTGACAGGCGTAAAATCGGCGTAAAGAACGACGCTTTTGCGAAGGATCTGGTGGCGAGGCGGGATCAAAAAACCCGGCCTGAGCCGGGTTTGAACGCTGGTGGATGAAGATGACCTGATAGTGACAGGCCAGCTTCCAACGTGCTTATCGCATTGTTACAAACTCTTCCGCACTGGTGGGGTGGGACGGGGACGCCGTGGTCGGTTTGACCTCTATGACCCAGCTCCCTCAGCGCATGGTTACAAACTCTTCTGCGCTGGTCGGATGAATGGCGACGCAGTTGTCGAAGTCCGCCTTGGTGGCACCCATCTTCATGGCGACGCCAAAGCCTTGCAGGATCTCGTCCATGGCAAAGCCGATGCCATGCAGACCGACCACCTTCTCTTCAGGGCCGACGCAGACCAGTTTCATCCGGGTAGGTTGGCGATGCTGGGTCAGCGCCGAGTACATGGCGGTGAACTGGCTACGGTAGACCTTCACCTGACCCTCACCGTATTCGGCGATGGCTTCCGGCTCGGTCAGGCCAATGGTGCCGATGGGCGGGTGGCTGAAGACCACGGTCGGCACCAGATCGTAGTTGAGGTGCTCGTTCGGCTTGTTGTTGAACAGCCGCTCGGAGAGGCGACGACCCGCTGCGACGGCTACCGGCGTGAGCTGGATGCGACCAGTGTTGTCACCTACTGCATAGATGTTGGCGACGGCAGTATTCTGGAACTTGTCGGTCGGGATGAAGCCCTTCTCGTCCAGCTCGATACCGGTGGAGGCCAGATTCAGGTTGTCGGTAGCCGGTACGCGACCGATGGCCCAGATCAGGCAGTCAACGGTGAGGTGGCGACCATCTTCCAGCTGCAGGGTCAGGCTGTTGTCAGCGTTCTTGAGCACGGCTTTGGGAATGGCGTGGGTGTGCAGCTTGGGCCCTTCCTGCGCCATGATTTCGACCAGTGTCTCGTGGATCATGGGGTCGAAGTTGCGAAGCGGCGCGTGCTTGCGCACCACCAGATGGGTTTCTGAGCCCAGCGCCTGCATCACCCCGGCGATCTCGACGGCGATATAGCCGGCACCCACTACGGCAACCCGTTTGGGCTGGCTTTGCAGGTCAAAGAAACCGTCGGAGTCGATACCCAGCTCGGCACCCGGGATGGCCGGAATTTCCGGACGGCCACCGGTAGCGATCAGGATGTGATCTGCGGTGTATTGCTCGCCATTGACCTCGATCGTGTTGCTATTGACGAAGCGGGCGAATCCCTTGATGACGGTGATCTGGTTCTTGCCCAGCACATTCTGATAGGAGGTGTGGATACGGCCGATGTAGGCCTGGCGGGACTCGACCAGCTTGGCCCAGTCGAAGTGGTTGAGAGTGGTGTCGAAGCCGTAATCGGCGCCATATTTCAGAGCATCGGCAATCTGGCCGGCATACCACATGGCTTTCTTCGGGACGCAGCCTACGTTGACGCAGGTTCCACCCAACTCTTTGGCTTCAATCAGGGCAACTTTCTTACCGTACATGGCAGCCCGGTTGGCAGATGCGATACCGCCGCTGCCGCCGCCGATGGCGATATAGTCAAAATGCTGTGCCATTGCGAGGTTCTCCGCTCATTAAGAATGCAATCACAGCATGATGGGGATAAAGCGGCTGGCTCACAAGAGCCAGCGCTCAGTTATGTTGGATCGGCAGGCGAATATGGAACTCGGCGCCGTTGCCCGGTTCGCTGGCACAGTGGATGCGGCCGCGCAGCAGTTGCACCACCAGGTTGTAGATGATGTGGGTACCGAGGCCGCTACCGCCCTGACCCCGCTTGGAGGTGACAAACGGATCGAAGATGCGCGGCAATATCTCCGGCGGAATGCCGCGACCGTTGTCGCTGTAGTCGATCAGCAGCTCTTCTCCCTGCTGCTCCACCTTGATGGTGATCTTCTTGGGTTTGTCCCAGTTGTCGAAACCATGGTTGATGGAGTTGAGGATCAGGTTTGAATAGATCTGGGTAAAGCTGCCGGGGAAGGAAAAGATAGACAGCTTGGGATCGCACTGGATATCGACCTCGCACTGGGCCTTTTTCAGCTTGTGGCCGAGGGAGACGACTACCTGATGGAGGTTGTCGGCGAGGCTGAAGTTGTAGCGGGCTTCCGATGACTGATCGACAGCCACCTGCTTGAAGCTGGCAATCAGTTCGGAGGCGCGGCGCAGGTTGCCTTGCAGCAGCTGCATGGACTCGTCGAGGTTGACTGTGAACTCGTTGAGATAGGAGCGTGACAGCTGTTTTGACTCAATGTGCGATTTGAAGTCGGCAACCCGCTCCTGCAGATAGGAGGAGGCGGTCACGCTGATACCGATCGGTGTGTTGATCTCGTGGGCCACACCGGCCACCAGTGAACCGAGCGAAGCCATTTTTTCCGACTCGACCAGAGTCTGCTGAGCCTGCTTCAGATCGTCGTAAGCCTTGCCCAGCTGGGTGTTGGCTTCGCTCAGGCTGCGCGTGCGCTCGGCAACTTTGCCCTCCAGCTGCTCGTTGAGCTGGATAATCTCCCGCTCGACCTTCTTCAGTTGGGTGATGTCGTAGCCAAACCCGATCTGGTATTTAAGGTTGGGCCCTTCGTAGAAGGGGACAAAGGTCCACTGCAGCACCAGTTCATGGGCTTGCTGGTCATGCATGATGACCACCTTGTCGGCGAGTGAACCTTCTGCCGAGAGAATATTGCTCAGCTCCTGACGCTGGGCGTTGCTGACAAAGAGATCGAGCCAGTTGTGTTGCAGCAGCTCCTGCTGGTGGTAGCCGGTCAGCAGAATGGCTGCCGGGTTGATGCTGGCGATGGTGAGATCCGGCTCCATGCAGCAGATGACCATGTTGGCCGAATTGATCAGGGTGGCAGAAAAGTCGCGCTCCTGTTGCAACTGCTCCACGGCCTGATGGCGAGCAAGCAGCTCATCGCGCAGCCGGGTGCGCATCTGGTTGAGAGTCGAAACCAGGGTATCCAGCTCATCGGGCTTTTTGCGGGGCAGGGGGCGACCTTCCAGCTCCAGCTCCATGTCGAGCCGATCCAGATTGAACTTCTGGGCATAGCTGGCGATGCGGTTTATGTGCCGCACCACCAGGTAGTAAATGATGATCAGGATACAGAATGAAACGACCAGTGTTTTGATGGTCTGGCTGACCATGATCAGCACCGATTTCTCGATGAGGCGCTGGTAGATCTGCTCCAGCGAGGCGGCTACGAATAGCTTGCCTACCACTTCGCCCTGATAGGTGAGATTGAATTCGCGGGAGATGTCGTAGCTTTCCCGCTCCACCCCCTGGGTCAGCAGCGGGACTTCGGAGTTGCCAAGCATCTCCTTGACCATCACGAACTGCATGTTGGGCAGGTTCATTATGCCTTCGATCTGCACCTTCACCTGCTCTTCATCCAGGTTCCACAAGCTGGCAGCGATAGGCTGCAGAAAAGAGGCCTCGATTTGGCCAATGCTGTCTTCGATGACGGCAACGTCCTTACGGTAATCCCAGGCAAGTTGCAGTGCAGTGATGATCATCGCCAGTACGGTACTGCAGACCAGAATGTAGGAGAGCAGACGGTATGAGAGTCCGTTACTGCCGACGGCCCTGGCGGTCTTGAAGAAATGTCCTGACATGGCGTCCTTGCGGTCTGGATGTGATGTTTTTTAGTTTAACTGCTTCATGGACTTATGTCGTCTTTCCTGCAAAGCATAAAAAAGGCCCCGTAACGGGGCCTTTTGCTTGAGATGAACGCTTAGTTTCCGCTGTTTGCCTTGGGCGGAATGGTCTCATCAAAGACCGGCAGCGGTTTGTGCTCGGAGGCGAGGAAGGTGTAGATCACCGGCAGTACGAAGAGGGTGAACAGGGTACCGATGGCCAGACCGGCCACGATGACGATACCGATACTGAACCGCTGGGCGGCACCTGCACCTGCTGCATAGAGCAGCGGGATCAGACCGGCAATCATGGCGGCCGTGGTCATCAGGATTGGACGCAGACGTACCTTGGCGGCCTGCATCACGGCTTCCATCCGGTTCATGCCGTGCAACAGCTGCTCCTCCTTGGCCACCTCGCAGATCAGAATACCGTGCTTGGTAATCAGACCCACCAGGGTGATGAGGCCCACCTGGGAGTAGATGTTCATGGTCGCCAGACCCCATGCCAGCGCGATCAGGGCGCCACTGATGGCCAGCGGAACCGATACCATGATTACCAGTGGGTCGCGTACCGATTCGAACTGGATGGCCAGCACCAGGAAGATGATGGCCAGTGCCAGTGCGAAGGTGGCGTAGAGCGCGTTGCCTTCGGTAACGAACTGGCGAGCTTCACCCATAAAGTCGTAGCGATAGCCTTGCGGCAGCTTCTCGTCGGCTGTGGTCTTGAACCAGTTGATGGCATCACCCATAGCAACCCCGGGCGCCGGAACCGCACCTATGGTGGCGGAGTTCAGCTGGTTGAAGTGGGGCAGGGCGCGCGGCTCACCGACCACTTCAATGCTGATCAGGCTGCCCAGCGGGATCGACTTGCCGTCAGCGGCGCGGACGTAGTACCCCTTCATGGATTCCGGGTTGAGGCGATATTTGCGCTCGACCTGCGGGATCACTTCATAAGAGCGGCCATCCAGGTCGATACGGTTGACGTAACCGTCCGCCATCATGGTACCCATGGTGATACCTATGTCCTGCATTGTGATGCCGTAGGCACCCGCCTTGTCTTTGTCGATCTTGATCTTCATGGTGGCAGAGTCGTAGTTCAGATCGAGATCCGAGTAGACGAACTGACCATTGCTCTCGGCTGCGCTGAGCATCTCGCCAGCTACCAGGAACAGGCTTTCGAAGCTGTTCGGAGTAGTGATGACGAACTGGATCGGCAGACCGCTGGAAGCACCCGGCAGTTCCGGGAACTGGAAGGTGGTGATGGCCATGCCCGGGATGTCTTTCACCAGTTTGGCGACGCGATCCAGCACCTCTTTCTGGCTCGCTTCACGCTGGCTCCAGGGCACCATGGAGGCGATACCGAACGCCTGGTTGGAGTTGAACACACCGGAGAAGACCTGGGAGTAGGCGATTTCCGGCTGCTCATCCAGGATCTTGTTCACATCGGCCATGGTGTTTTCGATGTAGTCCAGGTTGGCGTTGGAGGGGGCTGTCCCCAGTACCGCCATTACCCCTTTATCTTCCGACGGTGCCAGTTCGCTCGGAATGAACTTGAACAGCAGCGGCAGGCTGGCGAAGACGATGATGGCAAAGAGCACTACCACGATGCGTTTTTGCATCACGGCGTGCAGCATGCGGTCATAGCGATCGGTCATCCGCTCCAGCAGGTGGTGGACTGTGCTCTCGAACTTGCTTGGCGTTTCGTTGGCTCTGAGCATCTTGGAGCACATCATCGGCGACAGGGTCAGGGCGATGATGCCCGAGACGAACACGGCGCCCGCCAGGGTCAGGGCAAACTCCTTGAACAGCGAGCCGGTGATACCGCCCATCAGGGCGATAGGCGCGTATACCGCCGCCAGCGTGACCGTCATGGCGATAACCGGCACGGCGATTTCGCGAGTACCGATAATGGCTGCCCGGAAGGGCTCTTCACCCTCCTTGATGTGACGGTCCACGTTCTCCAGAACCACGATGGCGTCATCCACCACCAGACCGATGGCCAGTACCATCGCCAGCAGAGTCATCAGGTTTATCGAGAAGCCGAACATGTCCATCATCATCACCACACCGATAAGACTGAGCGGGATGGTGATGATTGGGATGATGACCGCGCGGAAGGAGCCCAGGAACAGGGTAATCACCACCAGTACGATGGCGGCCGCTTCCAGAATGGTCTTGATAACCTCGCTGATCGATTCGTTGATGGCGATGGTTGAGTCATACAGCACGTTCACCTGCATGGTGCTCGGCATGTTGCGCTTCAGACTCGGCAGCAGCTCCAGTACATCGTGGGCGATGTTGATGGGGTTGGCAGTCGGTGCGGCATTGACGGCCATAACCACGGCTTCGCGGCCGTTGGCGCTGGCGCGGTAGACGTCGTGGCTCTTCTCCATCGTGACCTTGGCGATGTCGGAGAGACGGATCACCTTGCTGTCACGGCTGGCTACCACCAGACGCTTCAGCTCTTCGATATCACCGACCTGCGTTTCAGCATTGCCGTTGAAGAGGGTGAAGTAACCGGTCGCCTGACCCGTGGCCGACTGATAGTTGTTGCTGTTGAGCACTGTCATCACGTCGCTGGCGGTCAGATTGAACGCCGCCATCTTGGCCGGATCCAGCCATACCCGCAGCGCAAACTTCACACCACCGTAGAGGTCAACCTTGGAGACCCCGCCGACGGTAAAGAGCTGCGGTTTGATAACCCGCTCCAGATAGTCGGTGATCTGGCTGGAGTTGAGCTCCGGGCTGGTGAAACCGAGGTAGAGCACCGCTGTGGTTGAACCGGTGGAGGAGGTGACCGAGGGGTCTTCCGCCTCTTTGGGCAACTGGGAGCGCACCGAGTTGACCTTGGCCAGGATGTCAGACAGCGCGGCATTCGGGTCGGTGTTGAGCTTCATGTACGCGGTGACGGTGGAGCTGCCCAGCTGGCTGGAGGAGGTCATGAAGTCGATGTTGTCGGCTTGCGCGACCGCCTGTTCGAGCGGCTGGGTGATGAATCCCTGGATCAGGTCGGCACTGGCACCGTAATAGCTGGTGCTGACCGTGATCACCGTATTGGTCACCTCGGGGTATTCCCGTACCTGCATCTTGAAGACTGCCTGAAAGCCCAGCAGGGCGATCAGGAAGCTGAGCGAGATTGCCAGCACGGGTCGTTTTATGAATATGTCAGTAAATCGCATCGCAGATCTCCGCGCTTACAGCATCGGGGTTTGTGCCGGAACGGCCAGAGCATCGTTCTCGACCACATGCACCTTGGTGTCATTGCTCAGACGAACCTGGCCTGACAGTACGATCTCGTCGCCAGCCTGGATACCGGAGAGCACGTGCACGTCATTGCCACGGCGCTCACCCGCCTTGACGACTACCTGCTTGGCGCGTTTGACCATCACCTTCTTGCCCTCTTTGTCGGTCTCTTCGCTCTCTTTGAGCACGTAGACGTTTTGACCATAGAGAGTGAAGGAGATGGCAGACTGCGGCACCACGATCTGGTTCTGTACGGTAGGCAGGATGATGCTGGCGCGGGCAAACATGCCGGAGCGGAGCTGGCCATCGTTGTTCGGGATATCTGCCTGCACCTGGATCAGGCCGCTCTGGTAGTTGACGGCAGGCTCGATGGCTGTGATATGGCCATCAAACTGGGTCTGGGGATAGGCATCCACATTGATTTTGATGATCTGGCCCAGCTTGATTTTGGAGATATCGGTCTGGGGTACGGTGAAACGCAGACGCATCACGCTGGTGTCTTCCAGACGCACGATATCGGTACCCGGTTGCAGGTACTGACCAAGGAAGACATTGCGCAGACCGACCACGCCGCTGAAGGGGGCGCGGACTTCACGACGGGCAATGGTCGCCTTCAGACTCTCGATATCCGCTTCCAGCGAACGATAGGCTGCTTCCGCCTCATCCAGCTGCTCTTTGGAGATGGAGCTGGTCTTGTAGAGGTTCTGGAAGCGGTCAAATTTGGCTTTTGCCGCCGGCAGCTTGGCCTGGGAGGCGCGCAGATTGGCCTTCTCCACGCTGGAGTCGAGGCTCAGCAGCAGCTGGTCAGCCTTGACCGGCTTGCCTGATTCGAAGGTGATGGCATCAATGGTACCGGCCAGCTCGGTCGAGAGGGTAACCCCCTGATTCGGCTCGATGAAGCCGATCGCCTCGATGGTCGGGATCCAGTCCTGCGCCTTGGTCACCATGGCCGTTACCGGGAAGTCTGGTTCCGGCCGGTTGGCCATGTATTTGGCAATCATTTTCTGTTTAAACAAATTGAAGCCGATGACGCTGCCAAACAAGGCGATCGCTATCAGCAACATAATGGCCATCCACTTTTTCATGAACAGGCTCCTGAGGTGGAAGTATTGGGAGATAAAATTGCATTCCAGCTGGCACGAATAACAGTTTCCAACTGTTGTTCGGTCAGCGTGATCTTGTGAACCCCGCACTGCAGGGCCAGGTGTACCACACTGTCCAGGCTCAATACCTGGAGTGCTCGTATCGGTAAATCAATAAACAATTCTTGCTCAACACCTCGCTCAAAAAATCTGTCCAGTGGCTCCCATGCCGACAGCAGAACAGGATTGGTGGCCAGCTCGGCCCCGAGGGGCGAGCTCTCATACTGTAATTTGCATTTCAGAGCGTTGGGTTCGTTCACAAAAATGGCATGAATATTGAGCCATAATTGTCGAAATTGTTGAAATGAAACTTCATTGAAATTCACTTCTCTTATGACCAGCGGCACGCACTGCAATATCGTGTGCTGATGCAACTGTCGAATCAGATCATCCTTGTCATTAAAGTAGCGATAGATGGTGCCGGCAGCGACGCCGGCTTTCTTGGCGACTTCGGCGATCGACAGGCCATGAAAACCCCGTTCACCCAGCACCTCGTGGGCTGCATTGAAGATGATCTCTTTCTTGTCGTGACTCATCAGAATGAACTCGTGAATGAACGTTCATTCATTCTAGGTGGGGAAGAGATCAAGTCAAGGCAGCAACATGGTTAATACGGAAAATAGCGCCGGAAGCGATCATCCTGGCGAACCAGCGGGTGTGTTGTTGGGGGAAAAATGAGCCAAAAACGCTCTGTTTGTTTGAAAAAACAACGCTTGGCGCAAAGGGACAAAAAAAGTGTAGACAAGCATGCCCCCCATCATTAATATTGCGCCCCGTTCGACAGCGTAGCGCCCGTAGCTCAGCTGGATAGAGCGCTGCCCTCCGGAGGCAGAGGTCACAGGTTCGAATCCTGTCGGGCGCACCATCCAAAGTGCGCCGGTTAAACGGGCGTTGTTGTAGAACGAAAACAGCTGTGGTGGCTGTAGCTCAGTTGGTAGAGTCCCGGATTGTGATTCCGGTTGTCGTGGGTTCGAGCCCCATCAGCCACCCCATTTTACAGCTTGTCAGGTACGCGAAGGTGGCGGAATTGGTAGACGCGCTAGCTTCAGGTGTTAGTGCCCCCCGGGTGTGAGGGTTCGAGTCCCTCTCTTCGCACCATACTTGCTGTATAACGAGGATGACCATCAGGTCGTCTTTGTTTTTTGTAAGACAAAATATTTTCGGTGATTAGCGCAGCCCGGTAGCGCATCTGGTTTGGGACCAGAGGGTCAAAGGTTCGAATCCTTTATCACCGACCACATTCTGAAAAACCTCGCTTAGGCGAGGTTTTTTGCTTTCTGCCGCTCCCATCCTCGTTTTTCTGCGTTGCTGTAACGTCTGTTTACACTCTATCCGGACAGTCTTGACCTCTCTTCAGTTATCCTGCCAGCTGGAGTCCTTGGTGACCGGATGTCACAGACCTCTTTCAGGCTTGTTTTTATGCATAACAGAATTTCGATTTTCTCCCGCTACCCCGCACTTATAGCGGCCATGGTACTGGGCGGGTGTACCCTTAAACCGCCATCGACGGATGAGATGCTGAGCACTATCGTGGTTGCCCATCCGAAGAATGAGTCTGCCCCCTCGCTTTTGCTAACCAACAACGGCTTTTGTGTCGGCATTGCCCGCCAGCAGGCGGTGACACAGGTTTGCACTGATAAAGATGCGCAACCATTGGAGTGGGATCTGGGCGAGTTGAAGTTGCAGCAGACCTGCCTGCAGGCCAGAAACAGCAATGAGTTGATGCTGGCGCCCTGCGATGGCCATGCGCAGTGGGTGTGGCAGGAGGACAAACTATTTAACAGCAAGGTCTCCCGTTGTCTGGACGTCGCTGGTCGACGTCACTCCCCGAATACGCCTCTGCGCCTGGCCGACTGTTACGGTGGGGCCAACCAGAGCTTTCTGGTCGGGGGGATTGAATGATACGCCCGTCACCTCTGATTGCGGCGTGCCTCTCGCTCGCTCTGGGAGGGTGCCAGAATCTCGACTCTTCTGATCTGCTGTTGGGCACTGTGGTGATTGGCGCCATCGGTGCTGCTGCGTATTACGGCCACAAGCAGGAAAAGAAAGAAGCTCGCGCCCGGGAAGAGCATGGTGGGCAAATCGTGGCAGCCAATGGCAAATGTCTCGATATTGCCGGTGGTGTGCGTAATGGCAACCGCTTGCAGCTATGGGATTGTCACGGCGGGGATAACCAGCGTTTTCGTTTTGATGGCAACGCCATAAGGGTTGGCGACAAGTGTCTGGATGTTGCCGGTGGCGGCCGCGATGCCGGTGCCAAGGTGATTGCCTGGGATTGCCATGGCGGCGACAACCAGCAGTGGCGCTGGGAGAGAGAGCGGCTCATCAGCCGCAGCAGCAAGCTCTGTCTGGATGTCGCTCAGGGGGGAAGCGCCAATGGCACTCCCCTGATCCTCTGGCAGTGCCACGGCGGTGACAACCAGCGCTTTCGGCGGAAGTAATAAAAACGGGAACCCGATGGTTCCCGTTTTTATTTAGCTGGCGACCGGTTCAAGTTCGAAACAGCGCTCCAGATAGACGGCAACGCCATCTTCATCGGAGGTGAGTGTTTGCTCATGCTCCGGTAGCGCCATTTTCAGGCGGTCGTGGGCGTTACCCATGACGATGCCGCGACCCACCATGCTCAGCATTTCGAAGTCGTTCATGCCGTCACCGAAGGCGATGGCCTGGGACATCTCCAGCCCGTGTTGCTCCAGTACGGCGCGCACTGCATTGCCCTTGTGGACGCAAGCGTGCATCACTTCGAGGCAATCCGGCAGGGAGAAGGTGACGTTGAGCTGGTCGCCGTAGCGCTGGTTGAGGTGTGCCTCGATCTTCAGCAGCTTCTCGTGGTCGCCGATGTAGAAGACCTTGTTGATCTGCTCCATCGACTCCTGTTTCAGGTCATCGACCAGACGATAGGTGAAGCCGGACTCGTCGTGGAATTGCAGCAACCAGGGCAGTTCCTCCTCGACCACCCAGTCATCGCCCTGATAGACGTTGAGATGGATGGATGGGTCACGTTCGAGCGCAACCAGCTCGGCGGCGATGTCGGTCGGCAGCGGCTGGTTGAACACCAGTTTACCCTGTTTGTCATGCACCACGGCGCCGTTGGAGGTGATGAGGTAGATATCCAGACCGAGTGCATCGCGGAAGCTGCGTACATCGACGTGGTGACGGCCGGTGGCGACCACGAATTTCACGCCCTGCTCAACCAGACGGCGGACGGTCTCCCGGGTGCGGGAGGAGATCTGGTGCTGCTTGTTGAGCAGAGTTCCATCGAGATCGGATACAACTACCTTGAACATCTTTACCTCGGCATCAATTGAAAGCGGGGGCAGTTTACCCCAGCCTGCATGGTCACCCCATTTATTTAGGGTTACAAAAAATAGCCAGCCTAGTAGCGGGCGAAGAAATCGAGCATGGCGGTCAGTGCAGGCTGGCGCTTGTCGTCGGATTCGATAAACAGCTCGTGCCAGGCCCCCTCGATACGCAGCGGTTTGCCCCCTTCGCAGCTGGCTTTGGTGCAAAACGCATCCTGCGCCGCGTTATCCACCACGCTGTCGTTGCCAGCCTGCAGTAGCAGCAGCGGCGTCTTGATGGCGCCCGCATCGGCGATGGCGGCATCGGCACCTGTGATCCCCTGATAAATCCAGTGGGCAGTGGCCCCCCCCAGCTTGATCTGCGGGTGCTGCTCATACATCTGGCGGAAAGCCTGATAGCGGGAGTGGCTGTGAGTCAGCTCGTTATCGGCAAAGCCATGGTCCTGATAGGGGCCCTGACCCGGCCCATAGGGTGGTTCGCCAAACCAGCCGCCGACCGTGCCTATGGTGGTGGCCAGTCCCTTGGCCAGCCATTTGGGCAGGCCGCCCAGATTGATGCCCATCATGGGGGAGGAGAGCACGGCGGCGCGGATATCATCCGGCCAGCGCTCCAGATAGCGGGCAGAGATGGCACCCCCCATGGAGTGAGCCAGCAGGAACAGCTTGGCGGGCTTGTCCGCCATGATTATCTGGTCGTGAAACTGCTTCAGATCGACGACATAATCGTCGAACTGGTCGACATATCCCTTGTCATGGTCGCTCAGCATGCGGCCGGACATCCCCTGACCACGATGGTCGATAAGGTAGAGGCTGTAGCCCTGGCGCCAGAGATCCCACGCCAGCTCCTGATACTTGAGGTAGCTTTCTACCCGGCCGTTGACGATCAGGATGGCGCGATCAACCTTCTCCTGCCGCAACGCGGCATAGCGGATGGCGACGCCATCCTTGCCCTTGAACTCTCCCTCTATGGCATGCTGGCGCCAGAAGTCGGGCAGAGTTTGCTGGTAGAGGGTGGGCACATCGGCTTCGCTAGTCAGCGCATAGGGATTGGTCACGGCAAGGGCTCCGGCAGAAAACAGGGTCAGGGCCAACAGGGGAATCGAGAGGGATTTCATCAGGCACACTCCGTTTGCCAGTATTGATAGAGCATTGCGATGTCGCCGGAGCAGAGCAGCGACATGGCGCTTTGTAGGGTGGGTAGAGGCCAGTCCCACCACTGCATCTCTTGCAGCATGGCGATCTGCTCATCGCTGAAACGGCGGCGGATCGGTTGGGCCGGGTTGCCGCCGACTATGGTGTAAGGGGCCACATCCTTGGTCACCACGGCGCGGGTGGCGATGACGGCGCCATCACCGATGGTGATGCCGGGCATGATCATCGCTTCCGAGCCGATCCAGACATCGTTGCCGATCCGGGTATCTCCCTTGCGCAGAAAGCCGCTACGGGCCCCTTCGCCGAAGGTATCAGGGTTGAACGGGAAGGTGGAGACCCAATCCAGCCGGTGGCCCTGATTGCCTGCCAGCATGAAGGTGGCGCCCGAGCCGATAGAGCAGAACTTGCCGATGAGCAGCCGATCCACCTCGCCCCAGAGGCCGCTCTCCCAGGTTTCGCGGGTCGAGCCATCGCCGAGCAGGTAGCGTACGCAGTGATCTTCAAACGGCTTGCCGTGGTAATAGCCGGAGTAGTAGCTGTAGTCGCCGGCCTCTATGTTCGGGTTGGTCAGGTGATCCCGGATAATGCGGGACTCCAGCCAGCTGCCAAAAGGGTTCTCCATCACTCCTCCTGCGGATCGTCCTGCTCGCTCTGCTGTGCCCAACCTTTGCGGGTCAGCTGCATCTGCTGCCACCACGCCTCGTCCGCCAGAATTTCACCGCTAGGGCCGAGCTGGGGGTAGGGCATCTCCTTCTCCTTGCAGAGCTGGGCATAGATGGGATATCCCCCCTCGAACAGAATGCTGTTCTGTTCCTCCGCACTCAGTGGGCAACCGCGCTGATAGCAACCGGCCAGCTCGCGCTGGCGCTGCGCTTCGTAGAGGATGGCGGCTGCGGCCACCGAGACGTTGAGGGACTGCACCATGCCCACCATGGGGATGACGATATGGTGATCGGCCAGGGCCAGCGCCTCTTCACCGATGCCATGCTTTTCCTGACCCACCAGAATGGCGGTCGGTTTGGTGTAGTCGATGGCGCGAAAATCGACCGAGCTGTCGGAGAGATGGGTCGCCAGGATCTGCATGCCGGAGGCTTTCAGCTCGGCAACAGCGCTGCCGATGTCCGGGTGCAGTTTTACATCCACCCAGTTCTGGCTGCCGCGGGCGGTGCCCTTGCGCTTGTGGATCCAGGTCTTGGGCCAGACGGCGTGTACCCGGTGGATGCCGATGGCATCGGCGGTACGCACGATGGCAGCCAGATTGTGAGGTTTGTGTACCTCTTCCATACAGACGGTCAAATCGAGCTGACGCTGGGCCAGCATATCGGTGATGCGCTTGAAGCGTTCGGGGGTCATGGTTGTCTCTTAAAAAGCAGCAGGCGGCTTGCGCCGCCTGTGTGATCAGTTCTTTTGCCGGCTCACCTTGAGCACGTTGGGCATCACGCGGATCTTGCGCATGATGTTGGCCAGATGGATGCGGCTCTTGGTGGTGATGAGCAGGCTCACCTGATAGACCCGGCCATCCTTCTCTTCGGTGCTGATGGCGTGAATGTTGGCGCCGGTGGCGGCAATCACGTTGGCCAGCTCGGCCAGTGCACCCTGATGGTTGATGATCTCGATGCTGATGCCGGTGCGGAACTCCTGTTCCTGCTCTTTGTCCACTTCCCACTGCACCGGCAGGTACTTGTCCGGCTCCTTGCTGTAGCCCTTGATATTGCGGCAGGACTCCTGGTGGATCACCAGTCCCTTGCCCGGGCTGATGTGGGCGATGATGGCATCCCCCGGGATCGGGCGGCAGCAGTTGGCGAAGGTGACCAGCATGCCGTCGGCACCCTTGATCGGCATCTTCTTGCTGCTGGTTTTGGGCTGTTCTTCCGGCGGCAGTTCATCCCCCAGCATGCGGCGCGCCACCATGACACTCATGGCGTTGCCGAGGCCCACATCGGCCAGCAGCCCCTGCAGGTTCTCGTGCTTGGTATCGGCCAGCACCTGTTTGATGCGCGGCTCGGGAATGTCTTCGATATTCTTGGCGCCCAGCGCATGGTTGAGCAGGCGGCGACCCAGCACCACCGACTCTTCGGTGCGCAGGTTCTTGAGGAACTGGCGGATCTTGGAGCGCGCCTTGGTGGTCACCACGAAGTTGAGCCATGCCGCGTTGGGACGGGCGCCCGGCGCCGTGATGATCTCCACCGTCTGACCCGAGTGCAGCGGGCTGCTGAGCGGGTAGGGGTGACGGTCGACCCGCGAACCGACGCAGGCGTGGCCGATGTCGGTGTGCACCGTATAGGCAAAGTCCACCGGCGTGGCGCCAGCAGGCAGCTCCATGATGCGCCCTTCGGGGGTAAAGACGTAGATTTCGTCGGGGAAGAGGTCAGTTTTGACCCCTTCGATAAATTCAAAGGAGCTGCCAGCGCTTTGCTGCAATTCCAGCAGGCTCTGCATCCAGCGCTGGGCGCGGATCTGGGCGGTGGTGCCCGAGCTGTCGCCATCCTGCTTGTAGGCCCAGTGGGCGGCAACCCCCTTGTCGGCCATCTGATCCATGAACTCGGTGCGGATTTGCACCTCCACCGGCACCCCGTGCGGCCCCACCAGCGAGGTGTGCAGCGACTGGTAGCCGTTGGTCTTGGGGATGGCGATGTAATCCTTGAAGCGGCCGGGGCGCGGCTTGTAGAGGCTGTGCATCTGCCCCAGCACCCGGTAACAGGTATCTATGTCCTTCACTTTGACCCGAAAGGCGTAGATATCCATTACCTCATGAAATTGCAGCTCTTTTTTCTCCATCTTGTTGTAGATGGAGAACAGGTTCTTCTCGCGGCCACTGACCTGATGCTCAATCCCCGCTTCACGCAGGCGCCCGCTGATTTCGCTCTGGATGGAGTCGATAATCTCGCGGCGATTGCCACGGGCGCGGCGCACCGATTCGCGCAGCACGCGGGATCGCATCGGATAGAGCGCCTCGAAGCCCAGCTCTTCCAGCTCGTTCTTCATGGTGTGAATACCGAGGCGGTTGGCAATGGGGGCGAAGATTTCGAGGGTTTCACGGGCAATGCGGCGGCGCTTGTCCGGTCGCAGCGAGCCCAGCGTGCGCATATTGTGGGTGCGGTCGGCCAGCTTGATCAGAATGACCCGGATATCCTGGGTCATCGCCATCACCATCTTGCGGAAGTTCTCAGCCTGAGCCTCCTTGCGATCGCGAAACTTCAGCTTGTCGAGCTTGGAGACCCCGGCTACCAGCTCGGCGACCGCATCGCCAAACTGTTCGGCCAGATCGGCCTTGGTGATCGGGGTATCCTCGATGACGTCGTGCAGCACGGCGGCCATCAGGGTTTCATGATCGAGGCGCATATCGCCCAGAATTCGGGCAACGGCGACGGGGTGGGTAATATAGGGCTCGCCACTGGAACGCATCTGTCCCTGGTGAGCATCACGGGCCACCACATAGGCTTGCCTGAGCTTCTCGACCTGCTCGGGCGGCAGGTAGGAACTGGCTATTTCTTTAAGATTTTCAAATAAATACAAGACAGTCCCCGCAGCGGTGAAACGGCAATTCGTGGAGTTGAGCGTGTAGACCTGAGTTTGCGAGGTTTTCGAGCGGTTGTAAATGGGGATGAACAGTCGGCACCCGGGCGGGTGCCGACTATGGGGAAAGAGTGACTTAACCGCGGCCTTCGGCGATGGCAGCAACGGCAGCCAGCTCGGCGGCTTCCTGTTCTTGCTGCTCGTAGCGGTCCTGGGTGTCCATAACCTGGTTGTTCACCAGACCCAGTTCGATCTCACGCAGGGCGATCACGGTCGGTTTGTCGTTCTCTTCTTCAACCAGCGGATCTTTGCCTTGAACCGCGATTTGACGGGCGCGGCGTGCGGCGACCAGCACCAGGTCAAAACGGTTACCAACCTGTTTTACAGCATCTTCTACAGTAACGCGTGCCATGCAGGACTCCAGTTATGTGGGCTTTCTGTGTTTAGAAAAGCGGTGTTTAAAAATGACGCAAAAGTTTACTCGTTTTTGGCTTATTCTGCCAGTAACTGTTGCAGCAAGTTTTGTTGTGCCTGCTGTTGATGACGCATCTCCAGCCGTTGGCACTCAATAATGGCTCTGAGCTGGAACAGTGCCTGCTCGAACTCTTCGTTGATAATCACATAGTCATATTCGTCGTAGTGCACCATTTCGGCAATGGCTTTTGCCATCCGGCCGGCGATCACTTCTGCGCTGTCCTGACCGCGGCCAATCAGGCGGCGTTCCAGCTCTTCACGGCTGGGAGGCAGGATGAAGATGGACTTGGTCGGCATCAGTTCGCGGATCTGGCGGGCGCCCTGCCAGTCGATGTCGAGGAATACGTCAATTCCCTGCGCCAGACAGGCTTCGATGGCGGCGCGGGAGGTGCCGTAGTAGTTGCCGAATACCTCGGCCCACTCCAGAAAATCACCGCGAGCGATCAGCTCCTTGAACTCTTCCACCTTGACGAAGTGGTAGTGCACACCGTGCTCTTCGCCGGGGCGGGTGGCGCGCGTGGTGTGGGAGACCGACAGCTGCATCTTGCCAGCTTGATTGTGGTTGGTCAGCAAGGCGTTGAGCAGACTGGATTTACCTGCGCCGCTCGGGGAGGAGATGATATAGAGAGTGCCTTGTTGCGCCATGTTATTACCTTTAATCGGAACCCGCATTTTGGTTGTAGCAGAGGCCGCCGTCTTGTGCCCGAAAGGGAGACAGCCAAACGCATGATGCGGATAAATTCTTGGATCAGGGGGATGTAAAGGCGGCGAATTTTAACAGAAGGTGGCGAATAAAAAAACGGCCGGAATCATATTCCGGCCGATCAAAGTGTTCGTAGCTTGTTGCGGGAGCGTAACCCACATCGGTCGTTATTCTGCCAGTCGCTCCGGCATGGGGCCATCAGGTTATCCCTGCCTCACTGCTCGGGATTTCCGAGCTGCTTTCAGTCAGGCAGGTGGCGATCGGCGCAGAGGCGATCGAAGGCGGCGATCACCTGCTCGCTGGTGATTTTGCTCATGGCATCGGGATCCTTGAGACGGGTGCGCCAGCCGAGCTCGGCCAGCGGCTTGCCGGTCTCCTGCTCGATCAGGGTCTGATAGACGCTGACGACATAATCCCGGCAGAGATAGGGGCCGGTGCGGGCCGGATTGTGGTGGGCATAGAGGCCGATCACCGGTGTGCCGACAATGGTGGCCATATGGGTCGGGCCGGTGTCGGGGGCCAGCACCAGACTCGCCTCACCAATCAGCGCCAACAGCTGCTTGAGGTTGGTCTGGCCAACCAGATCGACCGGTTGGCTCTGGCTGAGTTGCCGGATCTCGGCGGCCAGATCCCGCTCCAGTTTGGCTGGCCCGCCACAGAGGTAGACCTGAAAACCCTTGTTGGCGGCGTGATCCGCCAGCGCGGCATAGCCCGCAGCCGTCCAGTTCTTGAATGCCTTGCTGGCGGCGGCGCAGAGCAGCAGGGTAGGTTTGCCGCCAATCTTCTCCTTTGCCCAAGCCTGATGCTCGGCGCTGATGGGCAGCTGCCAATCCGGCGTCAGATCCTTGATGCCGAGCTCTTTGGCAAAGGCGAGGAAACCGTCCAGCACGTGGGGAGAGGCGGGCGAGGGCACCTTGTGGTTGGTGAACAGCCACTGGCCGTCGTTGGCTCGCTCCCGATCAAACCCGAGTTTGACCTTGGCCTTGATGCCGAGGGTGGCGATGCTGGCCCGCATGGCCGCCTGCAGATGCAGCAGGGCATCAAACTGACGTCCCTTGAGGGTCTGCCACAGGTCGCGATAGCCGCGCCACCCCTTGCTCTTGTCGAAGGCGATCACCTCGACACCGGGCAGATCGGCAAACAGGGTTGCTTCGATTTTGCCGGTGATCCAGGTGATGCGGGTTTGCGGCCACTCCCGCTGGATGACGCGCACCAGCGCCAGCGCGTGGCAGCAGTCGCCAATGGCGGAGAGCCGCAGAATGCAGATGGAGGAGGGAGGCGTTTGAAATAGCGGCATGATGTGGCGCACGGCTGGCAAAAAGGGTGGATGGCATTATGCAAACTCCCCTCTGGATTGTAAAATTGCGCGCAATCGTCAGCCGGGCTTCGCCACCCGAATAGCCGCCATGGCTGGCACATGTTGCGGGCATGCCACAGTCGCAGCCTCATCGCCCATAAACAGGGGCGATCAACGACCCACCGAGCGGGATCTCCATGATGCTGATACAGACCGAACACAACCAGGTTTGCTGGTTCGCCGAAGGGGCCTTTCGTGACCCCACTTCCCAGTTATTCGAACCGGCCTGGTGGCAGAACAACCGTCAGGTGGTGGGAACCTCCATTGGCCGCGGCGTGACCTGGTTCGTCAAGGATGAGTCCCGCCATCTGGTGCTGCGCCACTACTATCGCGGCGGCATGGTGGGCAAGGTGGTGCGGGATCGCTTCTGGTTCGAAGGGGTCGAATCGAGCCGCGCCATGGCGGAATACACCCTGCTGGCCAAGTTGTGCGAGCTGGGGTTGCCGGTGCCGCGTCCGTTTGGTGCACGGATGGCCAAACAGGGCCCATTTTATCGCGCCGACATCCTGATCGAGCGTATTCGCGGTGCCAAGGACATGGTCGCCCTGCTCAAGCAGGGGCCGGTTGCCAGCGAGGTGTGGTACAAGATTGGCC
This sequence comes from Aeromonas sp. HMWF016, assembly GCF_963878195.1. Taxonomy (NCBI): domain Bacteria; kingdom Pseudomonadati; phylum Pseudomonadota; class Gammaproteobacteria; order Aeromonadales; family Aeromonadaceae; genus Aeromonas; species Aeromonas sp. HMWF016. The sequence goes on along the minus strand of NZ_CAWNWX010000085.1, from coordinate 1,436 downwards.
AGACGGTACGCCAGCTGCACGATGCCGGGGTCTACCACGCCGATCTCAACAGCCACAACCTGCTGCTCGATCAGGATGAGAAGGTGTGGGTGATCGACTTCGACAAGGGGGCGATCCGCTCCCCCGGCGAGTGGCAGAAGGGCAATCTGGAGCGGCTATTGCGTTCCTTCAACAAGGAGTCCCAACTGCACACCAGCTTCCACTTCGTACCGGACAACTGGCAAACCCTGATGGAGGGTTATCACGGAAAAGCGAGCTGACCCTGTTGCTCGCCGCCATGGCCAATGTTACTTATGAATCAGCTCTTCAGATTCGGTTTCGAGGTGCCCCATGGAAATGCTCAAGACACCTTTGGTGGATGTCACCGCCCGGCTTGATCCGGGTCTGCTGTTCGATGCCATGGCGCTGCTGGAGGCCGGGATCTGGACCTGGTCCCCGCAACAGGGACTGCGCCGCGATCCCTCCTGCCTGCGCCTGCTGGGGCTTGGCGAAAGCTGGCCGGATGATCTCGGCTGGCTGGAGCGGGTGCATCCCGACGACGTTGCCCGGCTGGCAGATGCCCTGAGCGCCTGCCAGAGCGGCCGCAGCAGCGGTCTGCGCCTCGAATATCGCATTCTTCACCACCACGGCCATTACATCCGGCTGGAAGAGAGGATCCGCCGTGACGAGCGGGGCCATCTGCTTGGCGTGGTGCGCCATCTCGATCCCGCCGTCGTGCTGGTGGAAGAGCGGCACGGCACCGATCCGCTGACTGGGCTGGAGAGTCGCAGCCGCTTCGAGCAACTGCTGGAGGAGAGGTTGTTGGCCGAGGGGGGGAGTTTCAGTCTGCTGCAGTTCTCCGTCGATCACATGGCCAAGATCCGCCAGCTCTTTGGCGAGGTTGCCTGTGACGCCATGCTGGCCAAGCTGGCGCGCATCGTGCGCCACGAGCTGCGCCGCGAAGATCCCTTCGCCCGCTGGGATGAGGATGGCTTTATTCTGATGCTCTCCCGCACCGAGCGGATGAAGGGGCTGGAGATCGCCGAACGGCTGCGCCTCGAAATTGCCGATGCCAGCCTGCTGCCACAGCGGCCGGTGACCGTCAGTATCGGACTGGTACAGAGCCAGCCCGGCGAGCAGCTTGACCATCTGCTGGCCCGGCTGGCCACCTGCCATGGTCAGGCCAGACGGGAGCGCAACGCCGTCGTCGGCTAGTTATCACTCAGGATGAAGTGACCTTGCGATGCTGGCACACCTTGAGGGATGCCAGCATCAGCACGCCGCCGATGGCCAGTCTGGTCAAATCGGTATCCTTGCCCCAGATCAGCAGATTGACCAGCAAGCCGGCCGGAATGAGCGCATTGTTCATGATGGCCAGCACCCCGCTGCTGACCAGCGTTGCCCCCTTGTTCCACAGGAAGTAGCCCAGCCCCGAAGCGCCCACCCCCAGCCATAGC
>NZ_CAWNWX010000084.1:33958-50847 GCF_963878195.1 Aeromonas sp. HMWF016 | reverse complement strand
TTTTTGGAGTGGGGTAAAAATTCCTTAGTGCTTAACATGCCGCAAGTGGTAAGGTTAATATATATACCTATTTATAATTTGTTTAAAAAGTAAGGTTCCGGGGTTCTTTGTCAAACCCCGGGGTTATATCTTTATTTAAAAGTGTGCTATCTCCACAAGCTAAGTAAACCAAATTTTATTAAAAATATAAGTTTTGGATATTCCATTAGACAATTAGTGTAAAACATCCTTACTTTTATATAATTTAGCACATGTTCTAATCTATATTAGATTGTATTACTTGGGAAAACGCATTCAGAGATTTATGATTCCGTAGTGCAGCTATCCCATCTTCTACATGAGCCGCCCAGGCTTTTATCCACTCTTTATGATCCAGGTCAGGATAAATCATCTGGAGGGTAAGCTCGGTCACAACCAGTGTTTCTCCCAGCCAGGTTATTTTGTCGAGTACCAGGCTACCATCCAGTTTTTTGTGGTCCGGGTGGTAGCGAAAATCAGTTTCCACTGAACGAAAAAAAGCCAGACGTGCTGCCACATTGGGAGTGATCCCGGTATTGGCTTTTAATCGTTTAAGCTGCTCTTCCGTTTGGCGGGTGAGCTGCATGCGATTCGGGAGCATTAATAAACCTCCTTGGCTTGCACTTGGGCAGGACTCTCTTTCCAGAAGTAGCCCTTGGTCAGCTTTGATGACTTGGTCAGCGCATCAAAGCGGATCTGATAGGCATGAGAGATATCATCAGCCAGAGCACTGGCAAAATAGCGTTCATCCACTTCTGTATCAGTCGACAGCAATATCACCTGATGACTGGCAAAGGGGAAGTAGTGATGAATCAGCTTGTCTCTATGGTGTGAGTCAAGACGCCCCAGCGGGGTATCAATAATGACCGGCAGTTGTCGACCAGATGTTTTAGCCAAGGCTTCCAGGATCGCGATGGCATAAATTTGCTTCTCACCAGCAGAGAGTGACTTTCTATTGATAGCTATCCCAGCTTCGTCTACCAGCTCCACATCAAAGGTGTGAGGATTGATCCTGGCCTTAATCTGCAGATCTTCTTTTCTGGCCAATTTTCGGTAGGCCACTTCAAAATTCTGCTCCAGCGTTTTAACCCGGGCCTGGGTCAATACATCGCTGTATTCATCCAACAGGCTAATGGTCTCATTGGCATATTGCACTGCACTCACGGCACCATATTGCTCTCTGGCTTTATCGTGCAATTTCTGGATCTGGCGAGCGCAATCCAGTTGACTCATTACCGCTTGCTTGGCTTGTTCCAGCAGAGCCTTGTATTTGTGGCGCTCTTCTTGCCGTTGATTGTCCATGTCTCGCAGGGTTTGGAAAATATCCATCAGCTGCTCATCATCAGGTGCTCGCTCAATATTGCTGGCTGCTTGCTCCAGTTGATGTTCAACCTCGGCCAATTCACGACGTTGTGCATCAAATTTGCTCCAGGCCCGTTGGCAATCCTCACTGATTGCCGCGATGATGACGTGAGTCTCGCGCTCAGAGATGTCAAAGAGGACTTCACCTTGCGGCTTGTTGGCCATAAAGCTGTCAAGCTGCTCTTCGATCGCCTGGGTTGTGATGGCCAGCGTCTCTTTACCTTTAAAGCCGATATTGGCTTTAAGCTGTTCGAGAAAAAGATTGAGCTCTTGGGAAAAGCTGCGAGCCCTTTTTATCTCTATTTCTCTGGCCAGCTGTTGCTGCAGTTTGGCCATGGTGTTGGGGGCCAGTGCAAAGGGGAGGGAGCCATCACATTCATGGCGCAGACTCTTTTCAAGCTGTTCTTTTTCTTTTACCAGTTCAGCTACTTTCTGCTGCTCCTGATTTTTTGTCCGCGCAAAAGCACCGCCTTGTGCTGCCAGCATGGCTTCATATTTCTGAATATCCTGGGTAATAAGGCCAATCCTTGCCATCACCAAGTCAGCTTCAAATCGATAATGCTCGGCCTGTTTGGCAAACAGCTTTTTATTCTGCTCCAGCTCGGCCAATTTGTGCTGTTGTTGGGTGCCCAGCTCTTTGGCTCCTTGCTGCTTTAAATAGATGCCAAGGTCGGTGCGCAGTTTGGCGATCAGGTCAAGGCCGAGCAGGCGGCGTACCGCGGTCTGCAGAATCTTTCCCGATTCATCCTCTGCCAATGAGGCGATCTTTTCGCCATCAAAAAAGAAGAGATCAGCAATACCGTGCGGGATTAACTCATTGAGAAAACCCTGGCACTGTTCATAGTTAAGCTCGTCCAGCTCGACTCCGTTTTGCAGCAGTTTGAGTCTATCTTTTTTATTGCGATTCCAGCTGCGAATAACGGTAAATTCAGACTCAGTGCCCCCCTGGTTATAGGTAAAAACCAGCTCGATAGAGGCATCTTTAGGTTGTTGAGAGACACTGACACCGTTATGGATCAGTGCAGTAAGTTGATCAATATAGTCCTGATTGTGGATGAGGTTATCAAAGGCCAGGCGTCCATACAGCGCTAAACGGATGGCTGACAAAATCGACGTTTTGCCAGCGCCGTTGAGGCCACCGAACAGCACGATAGGTCTATCAATGTTCTCATTTCCACGTTTTTGTGGGGTCAGCTCTATTTCGTGGTGACCACGAAATACACGAAAGTTATGCAAGACCAACTTCTTAATGATCATTTTTTACTGCCTCACTAAACAGTGCTGCCATATCGTCGGCTTGTGCCAATTGCTTTTGCAATCCAGCAAGAGACTGTTCAATTTGTTCCACTTCTTCTTGATAGAGATCGCGCTCATTGCGCTTTTGTAATTGTGCCTGTTTCTGCTCAATGGCTTCGAGGCTGCCCCAATCCTGTTTCAGGATGGTTCCTATTTTGGCGAAAACGCCTTGGCGGCGGCTAAGCCCTTCAAGGGATATTTCGAGCTCTATCAGCTTCATCACCATTTCGGGCTCGACATCATAGCCCTGGCTTAGTTGTGCCAGCAGTTCGGCATCGCTGGCATTGAAGCGTGACTGATCGTCGATTAGCCAGTCGAGGTCTTCGCCATACACTTCCCGATATATAGCTGGCAGTGAGTCATTCCAATCCGGTTCGTTAGGGTCAGTTAACCACTCCTGGCGAATCGCATGTAGCTCCGGCTTGGTGATCAGAGTAATGGTGTGGCCACGCAAGTTGAGGTCACGCTCCATCTCCAACAGCTCTTTAAGCCATTCTTGGCGGTATTTCAGCCAATAAGGGCCGGGAACGTGCTTGCGCTCTGCGCTAAGCTCTTCACCCTCTTTGGCGTATTGGTAGCTCACCTTGCCGGTGCGGCGCTTGTAGTTACGGTAGGTATCTTTTTGCGCAGGGTCTGTGGTCAGAGCTAGCTGATTACGAAACTTGAGCAGGGGTAGCATCCAGTCTTCGCCGTTTTGGATCAGGCTCTCCATGGCTCGGTCTTTGGTGACCACGGTACAGGTCCAGCAACCAAAGCGTGAATTACCACAAGAGGGGGTGCTGTCATCAATGACCAATGGACATTCACCCTGACCCGAGGAGTCCATATAAAGAGTCCAGAGCGGGCGATTATTGCCGCCCCAGGGATTTTCCCACTCTTCCACATCATCCGGCGCGTATTTGAAGGCGCCGCGCAGCAGTTTCCAGACATCCTCAACATCCCAGGTGTCGATAGGGGTGTAGATGAAGGCATTGGCCAGCGTGGTATGGCGGGCAAGTCGGGTTCCATCAATCTTGTGCTTGGCAATGACCTGGGCACGGGAAGCACTCTCGCTGCTGCGAGAGCCAAGCACAACGATCACCTCTTCAAACTGGCTGACCTTGTCTTTGATAAAGTCACTGACCGGGTTGATCTTCATTCGCTCGGTACACCAGCGGAAGCTGCGAGTCGGGGCAGGGTAGCCTTTGCCGAGCAGGTTGACCCAGAACGTCTCATGGGTTTTGGGTACGACAGGGTGAGAGGTAATGGGTAACGCATCGCGTTTGGCGCCCTTTTCGATTTGATCCATGGTCCGAATGATCAAATCGACGACAACAGGGGTCTCGACCAGGGTGTCTGATGAAACGACAAAGACATCTTTGTGGCGCAGTTCAGGCGGTAACCCCAGCAGTGCCAGATAGACCAGCGTCAGCACAGCAGAAGAGTCTTTACCTCCGCTATAACCAATGACCCAGGGACGTTTGTCTGCGCAATAGATACGTTGTACTTCAGCTACATACTCTGCCAGTGGGCGGCCGGCAAAGGGCTCGGTATTGATGAAATCTTCGTAATCGGCCAGATCATGGGCCTGAATCAAGGGGTTCATTGAGAGACAACCTGAGCTTCAAGTACCTTCTCCTCGGGAGTGAGGGGGAGGTTGAGTGATGTTTTAAGGGCGTTACAGGTAAGCTGGAGCGCTGTGGTGGATTTGCTTAGCTTGCCATGCGACATGGTTCTGCGAATCCATTCTGGATTGGTTTTGCGCCAATCAATGGTCTTGAGCTTACCAAGGTCTGCTTGCCAGGTATCAGGATGTTCGCTTATCAAAAAGCGGCCGAGCATACCGAGAGCTTGCAGGCCGACGCCGTGAGCATGGACATACTCCTGCCGGAGTTGGGCTGGCGATACTTCTTTGCGACTGGCCATCTGCCAATCCGGCATCTGGTCGTAGACCGCTTTCCAATAGAGAGCCGCCAGCTTGGCCTCTTCATCTGTGCAACCCTCTTTAGGCCCCTTGCCCAGTAGGGCTCTGGTTGCCTGCTTGATGCTACTTAAGGTGAAGAGCTTGCTGGAGAGCTGGGAGATGCTCGACTTTTCCATCTCAGTAAGCCCGACGAAGGGCTCCATGCTGGTAGCAAGATGGCGAGCAAGCTCAGAGCCTTGATCTCTATGGTCATAGAGTGTTGACAGTGACGGACTGGGTTTGACTGCGTACTTGTTGAGATCAGCAAACATTTGCTGGCTTCGGGTTAACCCTTCATCGACAAAGAACAAGACAGGGATGTTGTCCTGACCCAGTTCGGGGCGCTCTACCAACGCCTCTTCGATAGCTTTGCGGCGGTGCTGACCATCATTGATCAGGATCTGTGCATCCATGGGCACCCGTAAAGTGCCCAGATTGTTGGAGCCGGGGTGTTCAGCAAACTCGACGTCAACAGCTATTGACGCAGTCAAGGCAGAGAAGACGTAATCCTTGGGATTCTCCAAGAGGTATCGCACCATTTCCGGGATCCGGGATTTGTTCAACGTGCGTTGAGCCCGTAATTCAGGGGGGACTTCGCTCTCATCGAAGTTGAAGATTTTGGGGATGATGCGCATCGGGCAGGTCGCGATATAGAAGGGGCGACCGGCTTGTATCCCACGCACTGCGGGGAATGAGTAGCAGTAGTCAGCGTCGAAGTGGTTCATGATGATGCTCCTGGCTAGTCCTGCTTCAAGTCTAGATTTACGTCAAAATTAACGTAATTACATGTTGTAATAAGACTGCAGATTAGGTTTTAGCGAGGAATAAGTGATTTTTACGTTATTTTGGGGCGCTGATTTTACTCTTTTACGCTACAAATACGAAAGCCTGAAATTCGCCTTTTTTGCTCTTTGAGAGCTGATTCATATTGTTGGCGACTCAAGTGATGCTCTGTTTCCAGATCCATCCCAAGCAGTTTGCTCAATCTTTGCTCCAGCGCTCGTTGTGCCTTGAAGCTCGGATCATCCGGTGCCATCAGATAGCTTTTGTTGAGCAGCGGTGGCCGGGTCTGCTCATTGATGTAGTCAAAGAAGTCGACCTCCTGCTCGGCCATCTTGATCTTGACCCGCTCCACCAGATGGGGGATGGGGTTGTTGAAGTCGTCATACCCCATCAGGCTCACCTTGCCGGAGCGGATGTGCAGCTTGATCACGTCGATATCGGTCAAGTCACCGTAGAGCTGGCATGCCGCTCCCAGGTAGACACGCAGCAGCGGCGGTAATTGCGTAATAAAGCATTTGTGCAGCAGCAGTGAATGGCTGGGATAGAGCAGGCTGTTGGGTAGCTGTTGATGGGCCAGCTCGCAGGCCTGGTTGATGAGGGCGATATCCGCAATCTGGTAGAGCAGTGCTTTGGCTGCCTGCTGTGCCTGCGGGTTGCCACCGAAAAAGGCTTTGATATCCCGCTGCAGCTCGCTGGGGTACTGGGTATAGGCTTGGCGTTTGCCAAACAGGTTGAGTGCCAGGTAAACCAGCAAATCTTGCTGCCGCTCCAGCTCGGCCTGCTTTAACTGGGCAAGGTCAAAATGCTGGCCAAGCAGGGTCATGGCTTTGCGATGGCTACCAGCTATCTCTCTTAACTCGTCGCTTTGTTCAAATTCGTCATTGGCTGGAATTCGGCCAAGGGTCAGCGCCCGCTGCCAGAAGGCTTCAAACAGCGGTTGATGACGAGTGATCAGTAGTGCTGCAGCGGCCTGATGGTTGGGCGTGGGCGAGGTTAGCTGTTGCCAGCTGTGGCTTCTGCGTTGACGCTGTGCCAAAAAGCGCTGCTCTTCGAGCTTGTCTTTGAAAACGTAAAAGATGCCGGGCCCAACGGCGATGGCATTTTCATCCAGTGTTTTGTCTATGTAGTGCTTGAGCTCGCTTTGGTTGTAGTAGCGCTGAAAGGTGTTGCGCGAGGTGATAACGCCATCTTTATAAGGAGTGAACTGGGCAATAAAGCTGTCGTTGGCCAGCATGGCCGAGACGACCAGCAGGGTTTGGGTCAGCTCCCAGGCGCCGAGCAGTGCCTCCATTCGCTCATCTTGATCCTCAATCACGTTGATCACAAAACCGAGATTGACCAGATGGGAGACCACCTTCTCCCCATCCGGGCGAAAGTTCGGATCCCAGCCCAGTGCGTCAATACCGTGTGCTTCCAGCTCCCGCAGGTCATCCCCCCGGCCGCAACCGTAATCAAACAGCGCATAGTCGCCGTTGAGATAACCATGGCGCGCCAGCATCTTCATGGGGGCCGAGAGTTCATGGCGAACCAGCGCGGTTTTATGGCGATCAATCTGTGGGTCACCCTCTTCGGGCGGCAGGGCGGAGGTGCGAAACAGACGCCCATCCACCAGTTGGTAGCCATGTCTTGCGATAAGCCTCTCCCACGATGCTTTAAAGCCAATCATGCGGGGATGATCGTAAAGCCCTGCCAATTCCCCCTCTTCGGTGATCTGGCGACAGCTCTCTGCCTGTGGGTGATCGGGGGCCAGCATGCACTCTTTGCGATGCAGAATGGGGGGATTGTCCTGGCTGTCGTAGCGGGTAACGGTATGGCTCAGTTTGGCCAGATCAATGGTCACGCTCTGCTTGAGACTAGGGTAGGCCTCTTCGAAGAAGGTGGGGTAGCTGAGCAGGGAGAGCCGAAACTCTTGCTTTGCCAACTTGACCAGATCCCATTCACACTCCGGCAGTTTGAGCGATTGTGCCACCGCACAGACAAAGCGGTAGAGCTGTGGGCTGGTCGTGGTCAGGGTCTCTTTGTGCAGATAGACCGCGTCGGGCAGCACTTTTTTGTATGGCAGGGCCGTGACCAGTTGCGTGAAGCGCTCGGGGGTCAGCATCAGCACATTCCTTTGAGTTGGGTGAGTGTCAGCCGTTTGGGAACCCGTCTTTCATGGTGTGTGGTGAGCTCGACCAAGGCCCGCTGTTGCTCGGGTCCATAGCTGATATGCAATGGCTGGTCTGGACCATAGAGGTAGAGACGATCAAACGGGGTGTGTTGTGCCAGCCAAAGGGCTACCTGATAGCTGTTTTGCCCTGGGTATATCAGATCAACCGCGGCCCCTTGCCGAGGACAGACAAGTCTTCCTCGCTGATTGAGTTCACAGGCCGCATGTTGATCCAGTGTGGGGGCTATACCGGGGGAGGGGTTAGAAAGAATGGCTTTGCGCAGTGTTACTCCACAAAATCCATAGGTCAGCAATGGGTGACCAAATGCGTCTACCAGCGGCTCGAGAATATGCGTCGCCAGTTCACGGTAGGCCAACCAGCTTTCGGTTTGTTGCGGCAAGTTTGGGCATTGGATGCGTTGCCAAGTTTCACCACAGTGAAACAGCATCTCGAAGGTGAAATGTTGGCTGCAGGCATCCTCTAAGTGCATGACGAATCCTTATGAACCAGTGTGTTATATTACTGGTTTTGCCTTTACAGTAGATCCATCAATCCGTGAGAGTGATCTCGAAAAGCCAACAGGTTGGGTCTTTGTGAACCACATGAACAAATAAAAAGGGCCACCTCTTGCGAGGTGGCCCTTTCCAAACGTTTGGTGGAGCTGGGGGGATTTGAACCCCCGTCCAAAATTACTACATCCTTGGCACTACATGCTTAGTCACTCTTTACATTCGCCAACCCGCTGCGGAGAGACACGCCACGAATTGACTAGCTCGATTGGTTTTAATGCTTCCGCCCCGAGCAGGACTTCCACACGATCCTGTGAAGGATGACCTTCCGATTCCCTAGGACACAGGCAAGCTAGGGTAGAAGGGCTCAGCGCAGGTTATTAAGCTGCGAGTGCGTAGTTTTCGTCGTTTGCGACTATTTTTTTGCGGTTTATTAACGAGGCCTACCGCACCTCGGCATGCACCTTGGGTTTCGTGAATCTTGTCGAATCCAGAATCAGCCCCAAGTTGTTAAGAGCGATTGTACGCAAAAATGCTGGTATGGCAAGGCGTTGATGGTTATTCCCGCCAGCTGCTGGTCTGTTTGCCGATTTATTGTGCGCAGTGGCCGGGGGAGGGGAACCGGAAGTGAGGTGTCCGGACGGGAATCGTCCGGACATCAGAGGGTTAGCCGCGGTACTTGTTCTTCATGATGCGGGCTTTTTCCCGATCCCACTCGCGGGCCTTGGTATCTTCGCGCTTGTCGTGCTCTTTCTTGCCCTTCACCAGACCGATCTCGACCTTGACCCAGCACTGTTTCCAGTAGAGGGCGAGAGGGACGACGGTATAGCCCTGACGGGCAATCAGGCTTTCGAGCTTGTCGAGTTCACGACGGCTCAGCAGCAGTTTGCGGGTACGGGTCGGGTCACACACCACATGGCTGGAGGCCGCTTGCAGTGGCAGGAAGCTGGAGCCGAACAGGTAGGCTTCGCCATCGCGGAAGATGACATAGGCTTCGCTGATGTTGGCCTTGCCCGCCCGCAGGGATTTGACTTCCCACCCTTGCAGGGACAGACCCGCTTCGATCTTCTCTTCGATGAAGTATTCGTGGCGCGCGGTTCTGTTGAGTGCAATGGTGCTGGACCCGGCTTTGTTTTTACTGTTTTTTTTGCTCATGACGGGCGATTTCCGGCAATGACTAGGAGGTTCGTATTATACGTAGGCGGGGGCGGCTGTAAAACGCGCGACGGGTCAAGTGGCCGCTTTCTGAGCAGTTTGGTCGAGGTTTTACCTCCAAAAGCGCCAACATGGTGATAAAATCGCGGCGATTGGATGAGGAAAAGCCATGCCCCGTATTACTCGCAGTGCCCTGGTGATGTTCAGTGCCGAACAGATGTTCAAGTTGGTCAACGATGTGAATGCCTATCCGCAGTTTCTGCCCGGCTGTGTTGGCAGCCGTGTTCATGAGGCGGGTGACGATTACATGATGGCGTCGGTCGATGTGGCCAAGGCGGGCATCGCCAAAACCTTTACTACCCGCAACCAGCTGGATGTGAACCGCCAGATCAGGATGGAGCTGGTGGATGGCCCCTTCAGCAAGCTGGCTGGCTGGTGGACCTTTACTCCCCTCGACGTAGATGCCTGCAAGGTGGAGTTTGACCTCGATTTCGAATTTACCTCCAAGCTCATCGAGGTGGCCTTTGGCCAGGTGTTCCGCGATCTGGTGAGCTCCATGGTCTCCGCGTTTTCCAACCGGGCCAAGGTGGTGTACGGTGCCTGATCAGCTCAATATCGAAGTGGTCTATGCCCTGCCGCAGCGCCAGACGGTGATTGCGCTGCGGGTATCTCCCGAGACCTGCGTACAGGCCGCCATCGAGCAGTCCGGTATCGTGCAGAAGCACCCCGAGATCGACTTGTCGGTCAACAAGTTCGGCATCTATAGCCGTCCGGTCAAAGGGAGCGAGTTGCTGCAGGATGGCGATCGCATCGAGATCTATCGCCCGCTCATCGCCGATCCGCGCGAGATGCGCAAGAAGCGCGCCGAGAAGGCCAAGGAGGAGGGGCGTGCCGATGCTGTGACCGGTGGTCGTCCCAATACCAACCGCAAGCGCGGTGATGGCCAACCGGCTGAGTGACATTGCGCCGCAGCAAGCGGTTAGTAAATAAAAAGGCGCCAATAGGCGCCTTTTTTGATCCTGTTTGCTCAGGTTTCCGAGCTGATAGCCACCGGGTTTATCCCTTGATAAGGGAGGCATTACCCAGTCTGGCGTGGGCCCACGCCGCCAGCAGATCGACCCCGCTCTGCATCACCCGCTCGTCGAAATCGAAGGCGTTGTGGTGGTGTGGCGCAGCCAGATCGGCGCCAAGGATCAGGTAAGCCGCTTCGCCCCCCTGCTTTTGCACCCGCTCCATCAGGAAACCAGCATCTTCGCTCGCGCCAAAACGGCGAGTCTGGATGGTGGCGAGCCCCTGCTTGCGAGCCAGCGCTGCCAGTTCGGCCTGCAGCGCCGGGCTGTTGTCGAGGGCAATGGCCTCACCCTGCTTGATGATGCGGTAAGTGACGCCGTGGGCGAGGGCGGTGCCTTCGACGATGCGCTGTACCTGGCTGAACATGTAGTCGTTGAGCGCGCTGTCGGCACCGCGGGTTTCACCGTGTAGCTCGGCATGGTCGGGGATGACGTTGCGTCCGCTGCCGGCGTGGAGCTGGCCGATGTTGATACGGGTCATGCCGTCGCGGTGGCGGGGAATGCCGAGCATGGCGGTGGTGGCCATGCAGGCTGCGGCCAGCGCATTGCTGCCAGAATTGGGCTCGAGCCCGGCATGGGCGGCAGTGCCCATGAAGTGGACGTCGAACTTGGTGGAGCAGAGGAACTCGGTGGGGTTGATCACCAGCTCGCCGCTGCCGGCGTGAATGCCGATATGGAGCGAAAGCAGGGCATCCACGTCATCGAGTGCCCCGCCGGCGGCCAGCGCCTTGCCACCGCGACACCCCTCTTCAGCCGGTTGGAAGAAGAGCTTGATGCGCCCGCACAGCTCCTCTTTCATCGCCATCAGGCGGCTGGCGAGCCCCAGACCGATGGCGGTATGGCCATCGTGGGCGCAGGCGTGCATCCACCCCTTGTTGTGGGAAGCAAAGCCCTCCTGCTGCGGCATGTGCTGCTCGGCGGCAGACTCCTCCACCTCCACCGCGTCGATATCGAAGCGAAAGGCCAGGGTCGGGCCGGGGCGGCCGGTATCCAGCTCTCCCATCAGCCCGGTCACCTCGCCAATGCGCTCCAGCCAGTCGGGATGGGCCCCCTGACGAAGGGCGCGGGCTTTCTCGGCGGTCACATCGACATCGCGCCCCATCATCAGATTGCTGGCCAGCAGCTTGTCGCCAAGCACGATGTGATAGCCGAGTTCATTCAGATGATGGGCAATCAGGCTGGTGGTACGAAACTCTTTCCAGGCCGCTTCCGGCAGGCGGTGCAGGTCGCGGCGCCACTGGATCAGGTGCTCAAGGGTCATCCTGGCTTCCTTTGTGATTCGGTTTGCCGGCTATTGTGCACTGTTTTGCGGGCGAGGACACGGGGAAGGACGCTGGTCGGGGGAGCTGGTCAAGTTGTTGCAGGCATGAAATAAAAAACGCCTCCGCAAGGGAGGCGTTGTCAGATTGCCTTGATATCAGGCGGCGCGATGGTAAGCGGAAGCTTCAAACAGCTTCTTGTTGGCCACCAGATCGATGGGGTCAAAGTCATCGACGTTGATGGTGCGCAGGCGACTCACTTCGGCGCGGCGCAGTAGCTCCGCTTCACTTTGGGTCAGTACGCCAGCCGCGAGGCCGATGTCGGCCACCTTGTCCAGCGCCAGGAAGGGGCGCTTGACGCCGTCAGCCTTGCACACCTTGTCAAACAGCGGCTCGGCAGCCAGCACGTCATCGAGCGCCTGCTCCAGCAGACCGAAGGGGTTGCCCTCTTCGCGGGTCAGGTACTGGCCCTTGGCCAGGCGGCTGCGTGTCTCGCTCGGCGTTTGCAGCAGGCGGGCAACCTGGTTGTCCAGCTTGTCGCTCGGACGCTTCATGTCGCGACCCAGCGGCAACACCACGGTGCGCAGAGCAAGACCAATCCAGCGGTTCGGGAAGTTGCGCAGCAGCTCATCGATCGCCTCTTGGGCCTTGAACATGGCATCTTGCAGTGCCCAGTGCAGCAGTGGCAGGTCGGCTTGCTGGCGTCCCTCATCCTGATAGCGCTTGAGGGCGCTGGAGGCCAGATAGAGCTGGCTCAGCACATCGCCGAGACGGGCGGAGACCCGCTCCTTGCGCTTGAGCTCGCCACCCAGGGTGCCCATCGCCATGTCTGACAGGAACGCCAGGTTGGCAGAGAGGCGGGAGAGCTGCTGGTAGTAGCCTTTGGTCTGGTCGCCATAAGGTGCCGCGGCAAAGCGTGCGCCGGTCACACCGAGCCAGAAGCTGCGTACCATGTTGCTGATGGCAAAACCGACGTGGCTGAATACCGCCTTGTCGAAGTCCTTCAGCGCCTGCTCCTTGTCGGGATGGCTGGCAGCCAGCATTTCCGGCAGTACATACGGGTGGCAACGGATGGCGCCCTGACCGTAGATGATCATGCTGCGGGTCAGGATGTTGGCCCCTTCCACCGTAACTGCAATGGGGGCACCCTGATAGCCACGAGCCAGATAGTTGTTGGGGCCCATGCAGATCGCCTTGCCGCCGTGGATGTCCATGGCATCGATGATGCACTTCTGGGCACGGTCGGTGAGGTGGTATTTGACGATGGCGGAGATGACCGAGGGTTTCTCGCCAAGGTCGATACCGGTCACGGTCAGGTTGGCTGCGGCGCCCATGATGTAGGCGTTGCCACCGATGCGGGCCAGCGGCTCTTCAATCCCTTCCATCTTGCCGATGGGCAGCTTGAACTGGCGACGGATGCGGCTGTAGGCACCGCTCGCCAGGGCCAGCATCTTGACGCCGCCGGTACTGTTGGAGGGCAGGGTGATACCGCGACCGACCGACAGACACTCGACCAGCATACGCCAGCCCTGACCGGCCATGGCCGGGCCGCCGATGATGAAGTCGAGCGGGACGAATACATCCTTGCCCTGAGTAGGACCGTTCTGGAACGGCACGTTGAGCGGGAAGTGGCGACGGCCGATGCCGACACCCTTGATGTGAGTGGGAATGAGGGCACAGGTGATGCCGAGCTCTTCCTCGTCACCCAGCAAGTGTTCCGGATCACGCAGTTTGAAGGCAAGGCCCAAGACGGTCGCGATAGGCGCCAGGGTGATATAGCGCTTGTTCCAGGTGAGGCGCATACCGAGTACTTCTTTGCCTTCCCACTCGCCTTTGCAGACGATACCGAAGTCGGGGATGGAGCCGGCGTCAGAACCCGCTTCCGGGCTGGTCAGGGCGAAGCAGGGGATCTCCTTGCCCACCGCCAGACGGGGCAGGTAGTAATCCTTCTGCTCGTCAGTGCCATAGTGTTGCAGCAGTTCGCCCGGGCCCAGCGAGTTGGGCACGCCGACGGTGGAGGCGAGCACGGCGCTGGCGCCGCACAGCTTTTGCAGTACGCAAGACTGGGCGTAGGCAGAGAATTCGAGGCCGCCATATTTCTTCTTGATGATCATGGCGAAGAACTTGTTGTCCTTCAGGTATTGCCATACCTCGGGGGAGAGATCCGCGCGCTCGTGGGTCACTTCCCAGTCGCTCACCATGCGGCACACTTCCTCGACCGGACCATCCATAAAGGCCTGCTCTTCAGCAGAGAGGGTCGCGATCGGAATGGCGTGCAGTTTTTTCCAGTTCGGGTTGCCCGCGAACAGATCGGCTTCCCACCAGGTGGTGCCCGCTTCAATCGCCTCTTTCTCGGTGCGCGACATCTCCGGCATGATTGATTTGTAGAGTTTGAACAGCGGCTTGGTTATCTGGGTGCGGCGAAATTCCACCAGGTTGAGCGGGATGGCGATCACCGCAAACAGCGCCCAGACCAGCAAGGGCACATGACCATAGATAGCACCAAGCACCAGCGCAGCGCCGGTGACCAGGGTGGAGATGAACAGGGATGTCCGGCGGTAGGCCAGGGCTCCGATAACCAGGATCACCCCGAGCAGAGTGAGGGTCGTCGTCATTGCTTGCTCCTTGCGTGAAAGATTGCCAACGTGGCGTCACTGATCCAGAGGTCAGACCTGTTGGATATGGCCCCTGTTGTAATTCATACGCACAAAGTTATCAAGCTGTTTACATCTTCATTACCTTGCGACTGTGATCCCCGTAACGCTCGTGGTAACAGGGCTGTGTTGCAGGGGGAGGGGGCGACTCCGGGATTGGCTTGTGCGAGAATAGCGATGACTTACACGCACACTAAAAACAGTGGAAGAAACATCATGTACCAAGAATTGATCCGCAACGAACTGACTGAAGCTGCCAGCGTGCTGCAGGCTTTCCTGGCTGACGAGCAGAACCTGAAAAACATCGAAGCAGCTGCCAAGCTGCTGGCCGACTCCTTCAAGGAGGAGGGCAAGGTGCTCTCCTGCGGCAATGGCGGCTCCCACTGCGATGCCATGCATTTTGCTGAAGAGCTGACTGGTCGCTATCGCGAGAACCGCCCGGGTTACGCCGGTATCGCCATCTCCGATCCGAGCCACCTCTCCTGTGTCTCCAACGATTTTGGCTATGACTACGTCTTCTCCCGTTATGTGGAAGCGGTCGGCCGTCGTGGCGACGTGCTGCTCGGTATCTCCACCAGCGGCAACTCCGGCAATATCATCAAGGCCATCGAAGCCGCCCGCGTCAAGGGGATGAAAGTGATCGCCCTGACCGGCAAGGATGGCGGCAAGATGGCCGGTCTGGCCGACATCGAGATCCGCGTGCCGCACTTTGGCTATGCCGATCGCATTCAGGAAGTGCACATCAAGGTGATCCACATCCTGATCCAGCTGGTCGAAAAAGAGATGGCCAAGTAATCGGTAACTCGTTGATAAAGGAGCAGGGAGGAGTACCAGTGATGTGCTCTTCCCTGCTCTTCTAATCCGGTTTTTGCTGGCCAGCCCGAGAGCTAAGCCAGTTGTTATGTAGTCAAGGAAGGGGGGCATCCGGATATGTGCGAACTGCTCGGCATGAGTGCCAATGTGCCGACCGATATCTGTTTCAGTTTTACCGGCCTGATGCTGCGTGGCGGCAAGACCGGCCCCCACAAGGATGGCTGGGGCATTACCTTTTACGAAGGGAAGGGCTTTCGCACCTTCAAAGATCCAGAACCCAGCGCCCAGTCACCCATCGCCAGACTGGTACAAGCGCTGCCCATCAAGAGCTGCGCAGTCGTCAGCCATATCCGGCAGGCCAATCGTGGCTGCGTCTCGCTGGAAAATACCCACCCCTTTACCCGCGAGCTGTGGGGCCGCTACTGGACTTTTGCCCACAATGGCCAGCTCACCGGTTACAAAAAGCTGCCGACCGGGCGACATCGTCCGGTGGGAGACACCGACAGCGAACACGCCTTCTGCTGGCTGCTCGACCGGTTGGAGCAGAAGTACCCCAAGCGTCCCGCCAACTTTCCCGCCATGTTTCGCTACATGGCCACCTTGTGTGATGAGCTCAGGGGGCTTGGGGTATTCAACATGCTGCTCTCGGACGGGGAGTATGTGATGACCTACTGCAGCAACAACCTGCACTGGCTGACTCGCTGCGCGCCGTTTGGCGAGGCGAGTTTGCTGGATGAAGAGGTGGTGATCGATTTCCAGAGCGAAACCACGCCCAACGATGTGGTGACGCTGGTCACGACGCGGCCGCTGACAGGCAATGAAAACTGGATCAAGATGGCCCCCGGCGAATTCAATCTGTTCCGGCTTGGGGCGCGGGTGGCGACTAACCAAATCAGCGTCGCACCATAAAAAAATACCAGGGTAGAAAACTACCCTGGTTCTTCGCAGCAGCCATAAAGGCAAAAAGGGATGAGAGGTGTTGCTGAGCAATATCACTCTGATAAAGCGAATTGTTGCTTAACTGTTAACTAAAGGCAATTTGTTTGTATCTTTTGCCATTTGCACAACCTCGATAGTGCGAGCTATTTCACGTTTTTCACCTTGGAACTCACTTCATCATCAGGGGAATAATGGCTATGCAAGCGATCTTGTTGATGGAATTATCTATAGTATGGTCTGTTTGAATACCTTTCTGGGGAGGCACACATGGAGTGGGTAGATCGCAAGGTATTGCAGCAGTTGGCCGATGACATTGGTCAGGAGATGTTGCCGGTGGTGATCTCTGTCTTTATCGAAGAGGTGGGTGAGCAGATGGGTCAGCTCAGGCCACTCTATGAGCAGGGCGATTGGGCACAACTGGCCAGAGTGGCCCACAGCATGAAATCATCCTGTGGCAGCTACGGCGCCATGCCCAGCTACCAGCAGGTGATGGCGCTGGAGATGGCCTGCAAGCAGGCCGATGCCGGTGAAGCGGGGCGTCAATTACAAGAGTTGGAGCACTCCCTGCCCCAGGTTCTCTCTTTTCTCGCAACCTATCAGTGAAGGCTCTTTGGTTCGGCGCATGCTGTTTGGTCAGCGTGCGTTGAGCAGATGCTGGATCACTCTGTCCAGTGCGAGCTTCAGCTTCAATCGATCGTGGCGGTGAGGCAGCTCGCTCTCCCCCAGCTCAGCCTCGATCAGTTTTCCTTGCCACTCTCCTGCTCCTCCGGCGTCGCTGGGGGCGAGGATGGCGTCAATCCGTCCCTGACCTATTCTTGATTCCAGCCAGCGACACTGGCTCTTCAGATCAAGCTGGCCAGCTGGCCCTTTCTCCGCTACCAGATTGCAGATAAAGACCACCATGGCGTTGCTCTCGTTGATGGCCTGGGCGATCTCGGC